>NZ_CAMHZL010000012.1:0-65032 GCF_946190155.1 Streptococcus mitis | reverse complement strand
AATGGGGTAGAGGTGACTGGTGTCTCAATCTCTTTAACAGGTGTTACAGTTACTGGAACCTCTACTGTGACTACTTTTCCATTTGGTAATTCCACAGTTACTTTGACTGGATCCTTCTTACCTGGTGTTGTCAAGTCTGGAATGTTTTCAACATTTGTGACTTTGCCACCTTCTGGAATCTTAATTCCTTTAGTGTAATCCTCTGGTGTTAATGGGGTAGAGGTGACTGGTGTCTCAATCTCTTTAACAGGTGTTACAGTTACTGGAACCTCTACTGTGACTACTTTACCATTTGGTAATTCAACTGTGACTTTAACTGGATCTTTCTTACCTGGTGTTGTCAAGTCTGGAATGTTTTCAACATTTGTGACCTTGCCACCTTCTGGAATGGTGATACCTTTAGTGTAATCCTCTGGTGTTAATGGGGTAGAGGTGACTGGTGTCTCTATTGAGACTGGAACGACTTCTACTACGTTAACAGGTACAGGTACCTCTTTAGTCGCAACTACTTTACCATCTTTCACATACTCTA
Organism: Streptococcus mitis; assembly: GCF_946190155.1. Lineage (GTDB taxonomy): Bacteria > Bacillota > Bacilli > Lactobacillales > Streptococcaceae > Streptococcus > Streptococcus mitis_CL. The sequence continues at coordinate 64,500 of NZ_CAMHZL010000012.1, read as the reverse complement.
CCACTACTGTCGCTGGGATTTGTACACCAACTGTTGCTGTAGGTGGTACTGTTCCTGTTTTAACTTCTGTAACTGTTACAGTAACTCCTGATGGAAGCCCCTTCACGTTATTAGCTGCTTTTTCAGCCTGTTCTTTAATAGCTTTTTCTAGTTCTTGCTTATCACTATCTTTAAGAACTGTTACACCTTCTGGGGTTACTTTTGGTAATACTGTCACTGGGACTTTTACTGTCTCTTCACCATTTGCATACTTAACTTTAGTTGGTACTGTTACATCGGTTGCTCCAACTTTATCCTTTGTATCTGGTAAATCAGCTTCTGTTGGATCTTGTACTGTTCCACCTTGTCCTGGTGTTACTGCATCTTTTACTTTAGCTATTTCAGGTTTGTCGCCTTCAACAACGTATACTTGATCAGCATTTGAACCAACGACATTTACAGTAATTTCTGCATCTTTTGTATACTTAACGCCATCTACTGTATAGGTTACTGGGACTTTTACAGTTCCTTTGTTTGTTCCTGCTTCCGATGTAATGGTTGCAAGCACTTCTTCTGTAATCGCTCCAACTTCTACATCTTTGGCACCATCTGGTAATTTAGCTTTGAAATCTGCTGAGTTTGCTACTTCTTCCGCTTTAGCTTTAGCTACTTCTTTAACTTTATCTGTAGTTTCACCTTTTGGTACTGTTACTTCACCTTTAGCAACTGGCAATACTGTTACTGGTACTATTACTTTCTCTGGATCTTTAATTCCTTCGTAAGTTACAGGGACCGTTACTTCTTTCTTACCTGTTGTTTTTGTTAGGTCTTCTGGAATTACAGGATTACCTCTAGTTCCATTAGCTCCTGGTGTTACTGCATCTTGAACAGTTTTAGATTCTACTGTATCACCTTCAAAGACTACCAATGATTTTGATGTTGAACCAACTACCGTTACCGGAACTTCTACTTCTTTAGAACCAACTACACGGCCTTTATCATCAGTATATTCAATAACTACCTTAGCTGGTTTTTGTTCTCCTGTAGCAGTTGTTTCAGGTTTTTCTTTCACTTCTTTAACAGTTACTGTTACACCTGCAGGAATACTATCTTTTGGTAATGCATCCACCACTTCTTGAGCTTTTGCTTTAACCATTGTTTCTAAATCTGTACTATCTTTAAGTACTGTTACTCCCGTTGGTTTAACAACTGGTAATACTTTAACAACCGTAGGGACTTCTACAAGTTTATCTTCACCATCTTTCGCAACTACTGTTACTTTCTTATCTCCAGGTGTTGTTGTATCTACATCACCATCTTTATAGGTGAACTTAGTTCCGTCTGGATATTGATCAGGATTAATGCTTTCAGATGGATCTGGTTGTGTATTTTGAGGATTTTCAAATACATATTGCACTTCAGGATCTACTACCACAACTTTAGCTGGAACTTTAACAATCGTATCTTCACCAACTTTAGCCACAACGACTACATCTTTCTCTCCCGATGTAGTTGTATCTACTGGAGTTTCATAAGTAAATTCCGTTCCGTCTGGATATTCACCCGGTGTGATACTTTGTTTAGCTTCTGGTTGTTTATTAGCTTTATCAGCCACAACGTATTGTGGAATACTGTCAACTACACGTACTGTTGCTGGAACTCTTACTAGTTCATTTCCATTTTCATCAGTAACAATAACCTTAACCCCTTTATCTCCAGGTGTTGTTGTATCTGGTTCTTTTTCGTAAGTGAATTTAGAACCAGCTGGATAATCATCTGGATTGATACTATCTTCTGCTTTTGGAGCTTCTTTTGGATCTACTGGGACAATTTGTGGATATCCTGCAACAACTTTAATCGGTACATTAACAGTTTCTTCACGTTTATTATCCCCTGAACCGTATGTCACTGTCACAGGAGCTGTTAATGTGTCATCCCCAACTTTATCAGTTGTATCAGGAAGTTTAGTTTCATCTACTGTTTTCTCATTTCCTTTAGTAGTAACAGCATCTTTTAATTTTTCTGAAGATGGTTTATCTCCTTCTACTACATAAACAGGTTTTGCAGTTGAAACTTGTGGTTTAACTTTAATTGTAAAATCTTGATCTATTTCTTTCTTAGTATCAAACGTTGGATCCTGATCAAATGGATTATCTACAACATCATATCCCATAGATTTCAAAACATCAACACGCGCTTGAACTTTTTCTTCTGGAATTTTATCTCCTGATTTACCAGTAAGATCATCAATATTATATTTCGTATCTAATGGTGTTTCAACACCTTCATCATCTACTGAAACAAATTTTACTTTTGCTTTTTGATCGTCTTTATCATAGGTAATCTTGATATTTGCTTTTGGATCCGTAATTTTTGGTGGTTTATATCCTTCTTCTGGTTTAGCAGGATTTACCGGTTCTAATGGTGTTCCATTTCCATCTTTTGGAGTATATCCATCTTTATGAGGAATAATTTGTGTAACTTCACCAGTCTTGGTTGGATCATTTAGATCGTTAGGGAATGGAATCGGATCTCCATCCTTACCAGTGGTTGGATCAACAGGAATCCAGCTTCCAATCTTCGTATAAGTAACTTTATCCGTTTCATCAGGGATTACTTTTGTATCTTTTGCAGGGGTTGCTGCTTCTTTAGCTGGAATTTCTTTTTTATCAGCAATATATCCTGGTAGAACGTCTACTCCAACTTTATCCCATGTTTTATTTGGACTTTCCCAATCAGTATAGGTTACTTCTTTTGTAACAAGATTAACGGTCGCTTTTCTTGTGAATGGCACCGTTTGAACAGTATCATCCTTAACTTTTTCTTCAGCTGCTGTATCTGAATCTTTCTTCACATATGAAATCACACGTTTAGCTGTTGTATTCAAGTCAGATTCAGCTAATCCCTCAGGCCATTTAAGTTCTGGGGTATCCCCATTTGGATCTACTGGACTATCTTTTTCATGTGGTGTTGATGAAGGAACTTCAATGATTCTAGGTTTAACCACAATTTTGAATGTTTGAGAAGGTGCTGGTGTACCATCTTGTGCATTGATATCTTCCTTGTCATCAAAAATTGGATGATGATTATCTTGAATATGGTATTCATCACTTTCTACTTCATAACCTTGGTTCTTAAGTTCTTTGATTTTGTTGTCAACATCTGTACTTGCTGGTAATTCTGAACCAGATTTACCTGTTAAATCAAAGCTAGAAACCACTTCATTTGCGGCTCCATCGACTTTCTTCTCAATCACTACTTTAGCTGTTTGAGTAGAAGGTGTATATGTAATTGGTGATTCCCCAAATTTATCCGTTGGTGTAAATCCATCTGGAACTTTATAGCCTTGAGTTGGATCATTTGGATTTTTCGGTGTTAATTCTTGTCCATTATATACTGGAGTATAACCTGGGATATATGGAATTGTTATCGTGCTAAAATCACCTGGAACCGTTGGATCATTCGGGTTATTTGGATAAGAAATCTTATCTGGTGCTCCTTGTGGTTTCTTTCCTGCTGGGTACTCAGGTACAAATGAACCAATTTCTTTATAAAGAACTTTCTTCACTTCAGAAGTTGCTGTTCCATTTTGTGCTGGCTTAGGAGCATCTTTTTCTGGAACAAGTTTATCCGCATTATCCACTAATAAATAATTATTAATAACTGGAGATTCAACTGAGTTATACTTACCATTAGTACCATCTGCTTTAGCATCAGTTAGTTTATCCGCTTCATTGTAAACTTCCCAATCAGAGTAAGTTACTTCTTTTGTTTCAGGATTAACTGTTGCTGTACGTTTGTAAGTTACTTTTTGCACCTTTTCAGCATATAAAGGAGTAGCATTATCTTTGTTTGCATCTTCTTCTTTTAGATACTTAATTGTACGTGTTACTTCTTTAACTAAATCCTCACGAGTAACTCCTGCTGGATATTTACCAAGATTTTCATCTCCTTCTTTTACAGGTGTATCTGCTGTTTTTGGAGATACTGGAGCTGTTGTGCTTGGATTTGTTGGATCAGTTGTTACTGTTGGGTCTACTTTAATTAAGTCTAAGACATGAACAGTGACATTTGTTTCAGTTGATTTCTTACCTTCACTATCAGTTGATTGAACTTTTACAGTGTAATCTCCAACTTTAGTTGTATCTAGATTACCTGCATCACTTACTGCGATTGTTGGTTTAGTAGAATCAACACCATCACGATCATCTTCTAAGTCAGTTGCAGATGGTTTCGCTTTTTCTAGAACTTTATCATTATTCCATTTGTCAGCTTCTTTAGTTTTATAAACATATAAATCTTTTTTCTCAACTGCTACTGTTGGAGCTTCGTTTAGAACATTAGCATAAGCTGGATCTGATTCGTTACCTGCTTTATCAAGCACAGTAACTTTGATACGTTTGTCAGGATTTGTTGTCTCATTCGCTTCTGTCAAATCTGTTCCTTTTGGAACTGGAACAACTAATTTACCATCACGTTCTTCAACTTTTGTAGTACCAATATACCAACCGTCTTCTTTTTTATTTAAAGTAATTGGGGTTTTACTATTTGGTAACATAACTTTCATTGAAGTTACTCCACCAATAGCTTCTTTAATATTGTCTACCTCAGTATCAGCATCACGGTCCGTTCCATTGTTTCTATCATTGTCAGTGATATCTTGTTTTTCTCTAGGTACATCTGTTAAATTAGTATCTTTTTCTGTTGGGACAGAAATTAATAATTCTGTTGGTTGATTTTTATCAGTTTTTTCTCCATTAATGCTATCAGTATGAACTGGTTCCACAGTAGGAGTTACTGGTTTAATCGTATCGATGTAAATTGTTTTGTTGTAGTAGTAATCTGGATTGTCTGTATTTCCTAGAGCATTGAATGTATTTCTATATGGACTATTTGGATTTACAACACCTGTATTTTCTAATACTCTGTTGCCTTGTAAATCTGTAAATCCTTCTTTAATTTCTGCAGTTACCTTAAAAGTAGCTGTCCCTTTGAAATTTTTTGCCGTTGTGAAATCAATACCGAATGTTCTTGTCCCATTCTTTGCTGGATCTGAATCCCCTGCATTGAATTTCAATCTAAGCGTTCTTGTTGCTTCATCATACGATACGACTTGGAAAGGACCAGGCCAATTCCATGCATTTGCTTTTTTTAGAGAGTCTTTTAATTCGACACCTTCAGGAATTTTAATTGTGTATTCATAAGCGCCGTACGTTGGTAACCCACCAACGTTTTTCACAGTAACTCTTAATTGACCGGATTCTTTGTCTTTATAGAGAGTGTCTTCTCCATAAGAGGATGTAGCATTATTACGAACAACATCTGTTGTCATTTCTAATGCAGCACCAACAGCTAAGTTGACCCCACCTACAAAATATCCATCTTCAATTTCTGATTTACCATTTACTGGGTAGGTCTTTTTAAATGCTGGTCCATCCTCTAGTGCCTTAATTGTTATTTTAATTTTTTTAGTCGTATTTGGAGTATTAATAATCGTTCTCCAGAATCCGAAACCATTACCATTCCCTCCATCACCATACGGAGTTGAAACGTGTGTTGTTTCACTATTATTATTCGCATCTTTCAGTGTTGTTAAAACTTCACCTGTGTCTGCATCTGTAACGGTAATTTCTACTTTTTCACCAGTACCAGCAGTACCCATATTCCCATATGCACCACCCGTTAATGCACTAAGATATAATCTAGAATTCGGATTGACATTAAATTCTTTCGAAATTTGTGTACCTTTTTTATTTAACTGAATATAATAGCCTTTACCGACAGCAGAATGTTCTGCATTATTTAAAGGAATACCAGGTACACTTGAGTAGTTGACACCATTTGCATAGTTTTGATTAGCTTTATTAGGCGCTAAAGGATTGTCTGGAGTAGGAGTATCGTTATATTGTCTCTCAATACTTCCATTATTATCGTAAACTTTAGATGGTTTTGGTTCAAATCCAGCAGGTCTATCAGCCGCAACTTCTGTTGGAGCTTCAGGTTTGATAGCTGTTACATAATTATTTGTCCCTTCTATCTTCCAACCATCAATTTCATTTTCTATTCGTTTTTCTTTCCAATTGTAAGTAATTTTCCCTAACTTCACTGGGGCTGGATTTGGACTACTAGCATTATTTCTTGAATATTGATTTTCAACAGTAGCGGATTTTGTTTCAACATCTGGAGTATTGAAATCAATATCCCCAAATTGATTTTTCAAACTTGAAATAACGTTATCTACTGGGTTAGCTCCTACCCCCCTCTTATTATTACTTGTAGGACCTTCCGCTGCTTGTTCCCCTACACCAGTAGGAGTCGCTCTAAACCCACTTTCCCCTTTACCAGGAATTGCTTTTCCGTTTCGTGGATCTTGGTTTTTATTTGTTTTTTCTACTTTAGCTTCTGTTTCTGATTTATCTTCTACAGCAGGAGACACTTTTGGCATGCTCTCAATTACAAAAGCCTTTTCTCCTAATCTTGCAACAATTTTATCTACCTCTGCCTGAGTTGCTTTATCATTTGCTGATAAAGCTTGAGCTTCTAATAGTGCTGTCTTTGCATCCTCAATAGTTTTTGATGTTTTATTACTAATTTCAACTTTATCGATAGCTGATTGAATACGTGAAATCGCTTCTGATAACTTACTAAAGTCTACCTTTGCAATATGGTGCTACCCTATCTTCATTAACTAAAGCTTCAGCTGAAGTTACTACTGGTTTAGAAACTGGATCTTTAGAAGGAATTTCTTTTCCCTTAGCATCAGAGCTCGCAACATTCTCTTCGTGATTTAGGTTTTCTTGAGATGGCGATGACTGTTGATTAGACAAATTTGAGCTCGTTCTTGCATCGTTTCCTTGAATAGTGTCAGCTTTTGCAGTGGCTCCACCTCCAAACATCATAAGCGCTGCAATCGCTACTGATGCTGCACCAAAACTATACTTTCGGATTGAAAATCGTTGAACTTTTTGTCCATGATATTTTTTTATTCGTGAGTACATTACTACTCCTTTACTTATATTTTTATTTACATCAAGAAAAGTCAGTAAAATCCTTAAATAGATACTAAGAAAATCCCTGACTTCACCTATTGTATAATATATATAATAACTCTATCTATTCACTATGTCAAGCAATTCGATATTTTAATCGATGTTAATATATAAAAAAGCAAAGATAATTAATAGCTTCAGAAATATGATTAACAACTTTCAAAAAAGATTAAAAATCACTTCATATTTACATAGAAAAAGGAGCGGATATAATATCCTACTCCTTATTCTTATCAGAAAATCTAATTAGATTTAGTCTTCTTTTTTCTTACGAGCAACAAGCCCAAATCCGCTCAAGACACCTAAAAGTCCAAGTGCTGCTAGGCTAGCATGGTCTTCTGTACCAGTATTAGGAAGTTCAGCTTGTCCTTTAGCTTCTGATGGAGCTACTGGAACTTGTGGTGCTTTACCATTTACTGGTGCTAATGGCATCGTTGGAGTTGCTGGGTTAGCCGGTGTTGTTGGTTGACTTGGGTCTGTCGGTTTCACCGGACTTGTTGGGTTTGTTGAAAGTGTTGATGGAGAAGCTGGTTGAGATGGAGTGAGTGAGCCTCCATTTGTAGTACCTTCTTTGACTTCTTTATAAACGTAAGTTACTTCTGTTGTTCCTTCTGTTACTTTACCATTTTCATCACCTTTAGTTGAAGTTGATACTAACACGTATAGTTTTCCATCTTTTGTATTGATTGTAGCTGGTTTGTTGTCAGTTGTGTCATATGCTGAGCTTACTGATCCGTCAGTCGTATCTTTAACATCTTCTGCGATTGTGTTTCCAGCTTCGTCTACATAATGAACAAGAACGTTTCCTGCTTTTTCGTATACATAAGTGATTTCTGTAGTTCCTTCTACAACAGCACCGTTTTCTGGTTTAGAATCTTCTTTAGCTGTTAAGTAGTATTTAACACCATCTTTAGTGATCTCAGCTTTTTTGTGGTCTGCTGTATCGTATTTAACGTTTAGAGAAGCATCTGTTTCATCTCTTTGATTCTCCTAGGTGATGATGGTGCAGCAAGGTCTCAACGACTTCAAAGTCCAAGGCATCGTCGATATCATAAGAATAGAGTTTGGGCATTTCATAGGCTACTGTCTTATCCGTGTAAAAGGTCTCATCTCGTAGGTAAAGGTCCTTACGAGAAATCCAGATACTACCGTTGGGATAGTAATAGGCAGGCTCTTTCTGCCGAGCATAATGCTTGGAAACATGAGGCGGATGGATAAAAGGTGACTCCTCCAACTGCAAGAAAAGACTACGACTCTTGTCTGCCTTGACACAAGAAATCAAATGGTCGGCGCCAGACTGACAGTAGAGTTGGTAGGACTCGATGAGGTGCTCCACCTCTCTCAGAGGAGAAGTCACCTGTAGATTCACAAAGACCTGGTCTTCCTCAAAGGGCTGCAAAAAGTCTCGTAAGGTTTCTAAGCTAGAGGTTGTTGAGAGGGCCAGTTCTTTTGGTCTATGGACACAACGAATCTCTGGATAGGCTTGACGACAGAGTTCTAGATAGGCTAGTGAATCTGAGGAAACCCAGATGTCACTAAATAGCTTGGAGGCTAAAGCGACTTCTATGGTATAGAAAACCAAGGGTTTACCTGCAAGCGGTTTGATATTTTTATCCACTAAGCCGCGTGAACCCGAACGGATTAAAATGACGGCTATGGGTTTAGATTTTGCTTTCATATAGTCTTCCTAGAATTGAGATAAAAAGGGCAGATAGGGTGGTGATGATGCTATTTAACCAAGGATTGGGGTCGGTAAAGAGTCCACTATAATGATAGAGAACCACTGCTATTCGCCCCAACCGGTAGAGGATGAAAAGCCCTGAAGCCAATGAACGAATGCCCGCCGATTGAAACTTGTCCTCTAAAAGATGATAGGCTGTCTCGTAGTTTCCCTTTTGATAAAGGGGCAAAAAGTAGCGATGAGCCAACGGAATAGCTAGAAAGATGCCAAACTGGGCAAACCAGAGATAGGACCTGCCTGTATAGGCATTCCCCACCAGAGTCAGAAAGGAAAGGAAAAACCACCCTCACAAAAAGGCGAGGGTGGTTCATCCGTTACAATGCTTGGGGATTTCCTAGCAAGTTCCCCCTCAAAAGGACTTTATGCTATTCTATCACAAAGACTGACCATCTGCAAGATAGACTGGATTAGACAGGATAGCGTGGGGGAGTTTTCTTATTGTTTATAAATCGATTCTCTGAAATCATCTGTGCTACGTAGGTAGGCATTGTAGATTTTTTGTTTTAATAAGTGGACCCAACTTGCAGGAGCGTGGCTTGTCGTACGGTCAATGTTAGCCACATCTTTTGCCACTGCTTGATCGATGAGTTCTTGCATTTGAGCAGCTGAACGAATTGTAATCTCCTTGCTGCTGTTTGGTACACCAAGTTCATACTGAATAGTGATTGGTTTCAACTGGTCTTGCTTGCGAATACGTTTATTAAACATATCCTTCTTGAAATCAGCCCATGAAGCGTATTGGTTGGCAAAGACATTTTTCAAGACGAGACTATCAGTAATGAGTCCCACATCTTTTCGTTGCCAATCTGAATAGGTAATGTCCCCGTTTCGTTTAGCTTCTTCTACATATTGGTTGGATACATATGGTAAGAACCCATCTTGATAACCTTTTTCTGCCAACAATTCGTAGGCTGTCTTTCTAAACATGATGTCACCAGGCGCACCCTTTGGATTACTGAGGGCAGCATAAATCGGTGAGAACATGCTAATCAGATGATAGCCATTACGAGTATAGTCGCTCTTATCACGGTAAGCCCGACGGTTGATGATATCATTGTCAATCAAGGCATCCAGACTGGTTAGTTTACTTACTTCAGCATCTGTCAATGGGCGAACAGAGTTTCCAGCATGAGTTTGTTTATGGTACTTGTCCTCAATGTAGAAATTCTCTATTTTTCTAAACCATTTTTTCTTGACATCATTAGACTTAGTTAAAATGGCATTGGCTTCCATAGCATCCAAGGTGTACAAGACATCGTACATACCGTGCACATACTCTTGCAAGGCTGCGGCTGATGTGAAGCGGCTTGTCGGATCATAAGTATGCAAGCGAGTTGGTGAATCCTTATCCCCTTTATAGAGAGTATTCAAGACAATAGCATCCTTATCTAGACTGTCAGCAGATTGCAACAGTCCTAAGGCATACAACTCTGCTCCCAATCCTTCACGACGACCTTTTCCTTCAAAGTAAATATGTCCGTCAGAATTATGAACCATTTCATGAGTATAGACTGATGTTCCGTATTTATCCAACAAGCGGTCGCTGACATAGTGGACCTCAGAACCGTTGGCATAGGCTCCAGCTCCCTTACTTTCCCCATACCACTTACCAGTTGGTCCAAAGAAGTTGTAGATAGAATCAATGGCCTTATCAGACAGGGTAGCCCAGTAATAATTACTATTGCTATCTTTCATACCAAAGCCATCTGAAACCATGACTGAACGGAAGAGTTTTTCTTTGTATTCTGGTGAAAGGAAGTGGTACCAGATATCGTAGTGGTCTCGTTGCCATTCAGCCGACTGGTCAACCTTAGCACGGACATACTGACGCAATTCTTCTCCTGATAAGACTGTATTATTAACACGGTCACGGTAGCGTTCATAGCCACCAAAGGCCAAGGTAGAAAGATTTGAAATCACATAAACATCTTCTTCTGGCAATGTTAATAAAGGTAGGAGCATGTTTTTTAATTTCCAACTTGGTGCCGTAATACGATCATAGACTCCCAGTGTATAGTTACTATCTGGTGTAGCTGACTCTTGTTTAGCACGCACTTCTGGAATCGCTGACTTACTCTCTACTATATAGGCCTTGGTATTCGTCTTCAACCATTCATTATTGGTTTTAGTTGGTAGGAAGAGTTTTCTGTAAGACTCTAGTAAATCCGTCACTGTCTTGCGACCTTTTGCAGGGGCCAGGGTTGTTTCATAGGCACTTATATTATTTGATGCCTTGAGATTTTCCATACCGCTCTGACCTAGGGCAATGATGGTATCCAAGGTTGAAGCTGTGCTATTGCCATCAAAGTCAAACTTATAGGTATTGAGATCCTTGGTATTGATGTGATCATAGTTGATATTGTACCAGCGATTGAGGTAAGTCAAACCAAGCAAGAAAGCTTCCTTGTTGTTTTTGATTTTTTCGCTGATGTAGGTTGCTACACTATCTCCCATCGTATTGATAGACTTGTCCATGGCTAGCACTTTACGGAGATGTTCGCCGATATTAGCCTTAACTTTTTCGAATTCTTTGTCCAAGTATAGCGGATCAAGCGACGCATCTGCCTCAATGCCCAGAACTCTTCTCATGGCTGCTGAGTCATATTCGACCCCTTGCAAATCTGCTAGGACCTGATCGGTCACTTTCGTATAGTCAGATAAAAAGGCTTCTGGTGTAAAGATAAAGTTTTTACTTGCTACGCTGTACTCTGCAATTTGTGTATTTTTGAAATCTTCTTTGTAGGTGACATCTAGATAACTGATTGTATTATCAGCAAAATGCAACATCAGTTTATTGATCGTTGCTTTATTGGCCTGAATATCTGTGATGATGTCATTGTCCTTCATTGGTACAACATCCAGCAATTCTGTAGTATAAAGCTTATCCGTAGGATCAACTTGATTTCCATAGTGAACCACTAGCTCTTTATTATAGAAAGGCATCAATTTCTCAATATTGTGATAAGCAACTTTTCGACTAGCTTGACCTTGGCTTAACTGAGTATAGTCCACACTGTGCTGATTGGCCTTGAGTGTTTGACCTGTATCGTTTAGTGTCACTGTCATCCCATAAGACTGGACCTTTTCTCTGGCCTGGTCTTGGGTAATTGGGGTCGCATAGAGATCGGCCTTCTTGTTCTCAACAACAGTGCTAGCATCTTTGATGTCCGCTCCCCTGTACTGGTCTCCTGTGATAGCATAACCATCTCCAGCGTTGACCATGCTAACGACATGATGGATACGGCCATTTTGCCATGTAGAACCTGCTATACCTCCGACTCGAGGATAGGTTGTCGTATTGAGGATGGTTCCACTTGCTAGCGCATGAGAGACCAAAGCACCACTTTGAACTTTCCCTACAATACCTCCAGCAAATTGGTCATTGTTGCGGGCATTGCTAGAAATACTTGTATCAACAGCTACCTTATCAATCTTAGCCTTAGTACCAGATAAGAGCCCTGCTATACCTCCCACATAGTAAGGAGAAGCATCCGTATGCTTGGCCTGAATGCTACCTGTAAAGGAACTATTAGTAATTTCTGTATCCTGAGCCTTCGCTACCAAACCTGCAACTGACTTGCTACCTGTCAATTGACCTTCTACAGCTACATTACTAATCTGACTATTAGTAGCTACTTTTGCTAGGCTGGCTGTGTCATCTTGACTCTTAATCGCTACTGCTTTAAGGTCAATATCTTTCACAGTAGCCTTGGTCAAGTTATCAAACAAGGCTGTCTTAAGGTCATAAATCGCAAACGGCTTACCGTCACTCGCACCGATAAGATTACCAGTGAAAGTGCCTGTCACATAGCTGGTTTGTCCCTTTGCTAAGGCCACTTCATCAGCTGTCATATCAGCTCCAAGTTTAAAGGTTCCAGCGAGATTACCCTGCATGGCAGCAATCAGTTTCTTGAAGGAAGTATAGACACCGTCCTTGGCAAGCTTTTGCTTATCAACTGTGAAGCTATAGTTATCCTTGTATGCTGAATCTTTCTCTTGAACCAGTTCATTGAAGGCAACGGTTACCTTGTATTTCCCATCCTCTGTTTCCTTAATAGAGCTAACTGGTAGCAACATTTCTTTCATCTTATCTGATTTGACTTTGACAAAATAAGGTGACAAATCACTTGGTACTTCTGATAAATTCAGATAGCGACGGTAGTGACCATCTTCCTTACCATAGAGCCCCACTTCATCCACATCTTTGATTTCAATTTTCTTATAGTCCAATTGAAAATCTTTCGTTGATACTTCTGTATTTTCCTGATCAGATTGGCCTAGATTATAGGTCAGGTAAGTCTTAATTGTATAAGGAGTATAGTAGTCCAAACCATCAATCGTTTGCTGAACGGATAAATCTTTCAAATCCACTTCTTTAATCAGTGTTCCATTTTGAAAAATTTGGGCCTTGGCCTTAACAAAAGCAGACGTTTGGTCATCTAAGTGATAGGTGACTGCTACAGCTTTTTTGCTCTCATCTTTAACAAGATTGGTGATTTCAACTGTTGGTTTGGTTTTAACAAGACTGCCAACCTTGACAATCTCTTTGGTTGGTTCTACTTCTGTACGTGAGATTTCCTTGCTAGCTTCCACCTTACCATCTACGAGATAATCTTCATACTCGATTGTCCGTAAACCGTCTTTTCCTTCCTGAGCAATTTCTCGATGATTTTTTAAGATAGTCGCATCTTCAATTTCTTCAGTTTCATGAGGAATGGTTTCTGTTACTGTACGATGATTACTTGTCAAAGGCAGTTCAGGAAGAGCCTCTGCTACAGCAGCTTCACCTTCGTGACCCGACTCTTGGGTACCTTGAGTGCTGATTGGATCTGTATACGCTGGTTGAACTGGTTGAACTAGAGCCTCACCATCATGACCTGACTCTTGTGTGCCTTTAGTGCTAACGGGTTCTGTATAAGACGGTTGTGCTGGTTGAACTAGAGCCTCGCCCTCATGACCTGACTCTTGTGTACCTTGGGTGCTAACGGGTTCTGTATAAGTCGGTTGAACGGGTTGAACTAGGGCATCGCCCTCATGACCCGACTCTTGTGTGCCTTGGGTGCTAATTGGGGCTGTATAAGACGGTTGTGCTGGTTGAACCAGGGCCTCACCCTCATGACCTGACTCTTGCGTACCTTGGGTACTAATTGGGGCTGTGTACGCTGGTTGCGTTGGTTGAACTAGGGCATCGCCCTCATGACCTGGCTCTTGCGTGCCTTTAGTGCTAATTGGGGCTGTATAAGACGGCTGCTCTGCTTGGATTAGGGATTCGCCTTCATGACCTGACTCTTGTGTACCTTGAGTACTGATTGGGGCTGTGTAGGCAGGTTGCACTGGTTGAACTAGAGCCTCGCCTTCATGACCTGACTCTTGTGTTCCTTGGGTGCTAACGGGTTCTGTATAAGTCGGTTGAACGGGTTGAACTAGGGCATCGCCCTCATGACCCGGCTCTTGGCTCCCCTTTGCTTGCACTACAGTTTCATTGTTTTTTTGTAGTTGAGACTCTATGGGAGAAGGTGTTCCTCCTTGTTGTTCCTCTATCGTTGAGCTACCTACATTTTCTAAGTTAGACTTGCTGTCATGCGCCTTCTGTTTATCTGATTGCTTAACAACGTCTACTTTATTTTTCACATATCCTATGTATGTATAACCAGGAATATCAACCGGGGCTGGCAAGGCATCTCCTGCCTGAACCGATAGTTGGGTGTTATAAGCAGCTAGTGTTTCGCTAGTCAAGGCAAGGGCAGTTGGAGACAGCAACTGACTGCCTAGAGCGCTTACTAACAAGAATCGACTAATCTTGCTCTTGCCATCACGTCCCTTAAGAACTACTACAATCAATAAACTAAGGCCTGCCACCAAGGCAACAGTCCCTAATGAAGAGCTGGTCCCCGTATTGGGCAATACTTGATTGGCTCGATAAACCAGATAGTAAGTCGCATCAGATTCTTCCGCTACTTGTGGTAGGGATGTAACTAAGAGAGTCTTCTCTTCATCAGTCAAATCCGACTCTAAAACATAAGTATAATTAACGGCATGAGATTCTTGGGCAGATACAGTCTGTAGGCCAGTTCCCATCAAAAAGAAACACGCAACTGCTACAGATACAAGGCCAACTGCCAATTTTCTCAATGAGAAATTCTGTCTTTTTTCTCCACTAGTTTTGAAATTCATATTCCCCTCTTTTTACATTTTTAAATTAGTATATTAATTTATAGTGAAATATACAACTCTTCCCATTATACATCAACTTTTTAAAAGATTCTAGGGATAGATATGCAAATAAGGGAATAATAAAAGGCATTCCTAAAATTAGATACCTAACTTCTGGAATACCTATCATATTTCTAAATTTTTATTTCACAACAAGCTCATAGCGTGTCTTGCTTGTAAAGGTTTGACCTGCTTTGAGAATAACTTGGTCTTTGAGGTCGCTGTGAATGGCATCTGGTAAAGCCTGCGCTTCAAGGGCAATCCCATTGTGCTGTACCATTGGCTGACCTCCTATGATGACACTTTCATCCACAAAGTTTGCTGTGTAGACTACAAAGCAAGGAGCTTCTGTCTTGAAAAGCAGGAAGCGACCTGAATTTTGGTCATAAAGGAAATCAGCATTGTCATGACCTGCAGGAAGGGCAAATGGGTGATCCAAACCAGATACTAGCTGGATTTGTTCGTCTTCTTCTGCAAAGATATCCTTCAACAAGACACCATTATAAATGTGTTTCACTACATCACGATTGGCATCTGGAGTTTTGGCAGGAACACCATCGGGCGCAATTGGATAAATTCCCTCTGTGTTTAGTTGGAAGACATGGCGGTCAATTGTCTGTGTGAAATCACCAGACAAGTTGAAATAGCTGTGGTTGGTTGGATTGACCAGCGTATCCTGATCGGTTGTTACTTTATAGCTGATTTCATAGGCTCCAGTTTCTTCCAAGTGGTAACTGATCCAGATTTTGAGATTGCCAGGAAATCCTCCTGTCCCATCTGTACGTTCTGTGTAGAGGGTCAAGCCATGGTCGCTCACTTCAATTAGTTCAAACAAACTTGCATCCCAACCTGTTGAACCACTGTGATTGCAATTGCTTGCATTGTTGACTTCAAGATCATAAGTCTTACCATTAAGCTCAAAAGTCGCACCTGCAATACGTCCTGCTACAGGACCTACGCTAGCTCCATGTTTGGGGCTATTGCCTACATAGCTATCAAAATCATCAAAACCCAAGATAACATTGGCAAAATTTCCAGCCTTGTCAGGTGTGACATAGCGCAAGATGGTCGCACCATAAGTCATGACCTCAAGCTGGTAACCACCGTCCGTCTCAAAACGATAGGCTAAGACATCTTGTCCCTCAACATTTCCAAATACACGCTCTGTGTATGCTTTCATTCTCTTCTCCTTTTACTATTTCTCTCAAGCAAACAAACCATAGAAAGCGTACTGACAATCTATGGTTTATCTGATAATTTACAAACCCTCTTGTCAAGAATTCATAAACACTACCTTATACTCAATGAAAATCAAAGAGCAAACTAGGAAGCTAGCCGCAGGCTGTACTTGAGTACGGCAAGGCGAAGCTAACGTGGTTTGAATTTGATTTTCGAAGAGTATTACTTTTGATATTCGTGGATGATCACGCCTTGTACCACACGGTTTACTGTACCTGTAGGAGACGGTGTGTCAGGTTTATTTTCTACCTTGAGTGAAGTCAATAAGGCAAAGAGTTGGGCATAAACAATGTAAGGAAAGACACGGTAAATATCATTCAAGACACCGCCACAACCAAGGGCCACTTCTTTGACATTTTCAAGACCAAAGGCTTGATCACTCAAAAGTACAACACGACGAGCAATCTGATCACCAGCAACTTCACGAACCAAGTCCAAATCATACTTACGAGTGTAGTCTGTCGTTGTACCAAATACCAAAACAACCGTATCTTCGTTAATCAATGATTTTGGACCGTGACGGAATCCAACTGGGCTTTCATACATAGTCGCAACTTGACCAGCTGTCAATTCCAAAATCTTAAGCTGAGCTTCATGAGCAAGTCCAAAGTAAGGACCCGCACCAAGGTAGATGACTCGGTTAAAGTCTAAATCAACGAGCTCTTTGACATCTTCTGCATTGTCTAGAACTTTACGGGCAAGACTAGACACAACTTCAAAACGTTCAGCTTTCACAGCAAATTCTGTAGGATCAAAGACCAAGAGAGCTGTCAACATCATAGACGTAAAGCTAGAAGTCATAGCAAATCCAGCATCATTGGAAGCAGCTGGTTGCAAAAGCAAGAGATTGCGGTCATCTCCATGAGCTTGAAGAGCCAACTTACCGTCCGCCGCACAAGTAATCGTCACTTGATAAAGCTCATCCACCAAGGCTTTGGCCAAATCAACAGTCGCCACACTTTCAGGCGAATTTCCACTACGAGCAAAAGATACAAGGACAGTCGCCACATCTTTTTTCAAATAGGTTTCTGGATTGGCAACGATATCTGTTGTCGCAACAGCATTGAAATTCCATTTGCGTTCGTCATATACTTCCTTAAAGTAAGGTACCAAGGTATCTCCCACATAAGCAGAAGTCCCAGCACCTGTCAAGATAACCTTGATATAGTCATGTTTATCAGCAATTCCTTGTAGAAAGGCTGCAATTTCTTCACGCTTTGCTTGATAAGATTCAAAAGCTTCTTTCCATACATCAGGCTGTTGGTAGATTTCACGTGTAGTGATTTCTGCACCCAATTCAATCAAGTCTTCTTTTGTATAATGTAGCATTGAGTTCCTCTTTTTCTATTAAAGATGGGAATGGGAGTAAGCCCCATTCCCATGTATATTCTATATAAGATGCTCTAACGATTTTCACGTTATCACATCTTATACTCAATGAAAATCAAGGACCAAACTAGGAAACTAGCCGCAGGTTGCTCAAAACACTGTTTTGAGGTTGCAGATAGAACTGACGCAGTCAGTAACATATACCTACGGCAAGGCGACACTAGTATGGTTTAAAGAGATTTTCGAAGAGTATTATTCATCTTCGTCATCATCGAAGCCAGCTAACAGGTCATTAACTTTAACGATGCTTTCTGCAGCACGGTTCTTATAGTCCGCATCTGCGCCTGTAAGGCTCGCATTGATAAATTCAATCACCATTGGAAGATTCATCCCTGCGTAAAGTTCGATGTCACGACCTTCCATAATCAAACGGCTGACCACGTTACATGGTGTTCCACCGAGAAGATCCGCAAAGACTAAGAAATCATCCAATCCTTCAATAGCAGCTTCAAATTTTGCAGTAAAGTCTTCTGGACCATCTTCTGGAAGAAGAGCCACTGCATGAATATTGTCTTGTGGACCCATGATCATTTCAGTGCTACCTTTAAGTTCTTCACAGAATCGACCATGGCTCACCAAAATTAATGATTTCGTCATAAATTATGCACCCATTCCAAGCAAGAATTTACCGATGAATGAAAGACCTACTGCAAGAGCAATGATGATACCAATTGCTTTTGTAGAGTTCATACCTTTCTTACCAAGCAACCAGAAGATAAATGCAGTAAAGATTGCTGGAAGTAAGCGTGGGAAGATTGAGTTCAAGATGTCTTGGAAGTCAATCATCTTTTCACCGATTGGCAATTTATAAGAAACTTCAAAGTTGATCATTGTTGCTACAAGAGCACCCATCATGAAGACACCAAGTACAGATGCAGCGTCAATCAAAGCTGTCAAAGTACTTTGCATGTTGTTGATAAGGTTAACCCCTTCTTTGTAGGCAAATTCTAACTGTTTCCAACGGAAAATGTCATACACTACTGCAACTGCAATCCAGAGGAAGATACCCCATGGTTGGCCAGCGATAGCCATAGTTGCTGCGATAGATCCCATGATAGCAGGTACAAGTGAACCAAAGATAGTATCTCCAAGAGGAGCGAATGGTCCCATCAAACCTGTCTTGATACCGTTAACGGCATCTTTTGAACCTACACCATCTTTTTCTTCCATGGCAAGGTCAAAACCAGCGATGATTGTGTGGAAGAATGGTGAAGTATTGAAGAATTGAGTATGAACTTTCATCATTTCTTTCAATTCAGGAGTGCCATCCCCATACATTTTACGCAACTGAGGCAAGATCATGTAAAGGTAACCAGAAGCTTGCATACGTTCGTAGTTCCAACCCAATTGGAAAGTAAACAAGCTACGTTTGTTGATTTGATTAAAATCTTCTTTTGTAAGTTTGTAATTAGAATTCGTCATCTTCGATTTCCCCACTTTCTGATGGTGTAGAAGGTGCTACTACAGCTACTTTTTGGCTATTTTTGAAGTGAAGCACTGCTAGGAAGATACCTACGATAGAGATACCAATCATAGACAATCCTTTGAAGTTGTTCACGAAACCAATTTTTTCAGCAACATCTTTAGGTAGAGTACCGATGATACCTGCAACAGCGCCACCAAGACTTGTTACGTTTGAGTAAAGTACAGTCAACATAGCTGTCAAACCGAATCCCATAGCAAGGTAGTGAAGGTTACGTTTAACTGGAAGGTAACGAAGCAAGATTGCAAATCCAAGACCTGGAAGCATACGTCCTGCAAGTGTCAAACCGTCTGCAACCCATTTGTAGGCTTCAACGAAGTCTACCACTGATTGTACGAAGGCACCACCAAAAGCAAGGGCAAAGAAGACTGGAAGGGCACGAGATAGAGCCCAAGGAATCGCACCAAGCAAGTAGTTGCGTTCAATACCTTTATAGTCAAAGCGTTCGATTGCAGCATCCACACGGTGAGCGAAGAAAGTAGTTGTCATACGTCCAAGAACGTCGAAGTAAGTCAAGAGAGCTGCTACTGGCACAGCGATTGTTGTAATCGCCAGTGATGCATCAATTCCTTGTGAAACAGAGAAGGCTGTCGCAAGAACCGCACCAGAAGTTGCGTCGATACGAGAAGCACCACCGAAGGTACCAACCCCAAGAACGAACAGTTGCAAGTTACCACCGATAAGCAGACCAGTAGTCACATCTCCCATAATTAAACCAGTAATGAAACCAGCAAATACAGGGGAACCTGCAGATGAAACGATCGTCAACTCATCACAGATTTGATAAGCTGAGTACAAAGTGAGAAGTAAAATTTGCCACCATTGTATCATAACAATGACCTCCTAAAAATTTTTTCCTATTTTAATAAACTCAAAAAGTCTGAAACTGGATCATTTGGAACCATTTGAGCAGTTAATTTAACACCTTTTTCTGCTAGTTTGCGGAAATCTTCCACATCCTTGTCTACTACGTTAATAGAACGTGTGATAGAACGTGTTTCTGGTGTTTGAGACATATTTCCAACATTAAGGGTTTCAAGTGGTACACCTGCTTCGACCAAACCAAGGAAGCGGTCTGGTTTACGAGCCACGATAAAGAGACGTTGGCTATCATATTTTCCAGCAAGAATATTAGCTGCCGCTTTTTCAATTGGCAAAATACTCAATTTCACACCTGGTGGTGTCGCAAGTTTCAAACCACTCTTTTCAACATCGTTGTTGACAACTTCGTCATCTACAACCATAATACGTGAAACATTTAGTTTTCCAGCCCATAGATTGGCTACTTGTCCGTGGATCAAACGTCCATCGATACGGCATCCTACAATTGTCATAAATTTTCCCCCTTTATGTGTTTTAGTGTAGGTTTACGAGTTAAATAAATCTCTTCTTTATATTGTCCCTCTGTCTCAAAGATAATGATGCGGTTGGCACCTTCCTTAAGATAGCTATGAGGGATATAAAGCGAGAGGGTTGGGCCGACGTTCCAAAAACGTCCTAGGTTCTGCCCATTGACAAAGGCAACTCCCTTACCAAACTCAGACAAGTCTAGGTAGGTATCTTTTGGCGCTTCGACTGTAAAATCATAAGCATAAAAGGCTGGTTGCTTTTCTGTCCATCCTTTTGAAAAATCAATTTTCTCAGGATTGTCTAGTGGGAGTGGATAGTGTTTCCAGTTTAGTAAGAAGTGCAAATCCTTACAAACCCCTGTCCGAATTCCCTTACGTTGCGTATCCGCTAAGAACTTGTGTCCATAGTTGACACGCCCCATATTTTCTACCAAGATATCTAACCTAGATAGCGCTTTCTTTTTACCTTGATAAAAAATATCTTCCCCAATCTCTGTCTGATATTGGGTTTCGACCCACTGACCATCGACATAAAGCTGAGCTCTATCTCGACCGTCAATGATACGAAGTCTTTCTTCTTCTGCATCCCAGTTTGTTTCTGTTCGATAGAGTAGATAGCCATAGCTTTGTCCCAACTCCTCCATCTTTTTAGGATAGAGGCTTTCTACTGGACTTGACAAGCTATCCAAGGTTTCAAACAAGGAAACTTTTTCAACTAGTGGAATAGCATCCAACTCCATACTCTCTTTGTAGAGTGGTTCCAGCTGCGGATACTCTGGAAAATGTGTTGCCATCATCTTCTTGACTGCCAGATATTTGGCAGTTGGATTTCCTTCCTCATCTAGAAGGGCATCATAATCATAAGATGTAACTTGTGGTAGGTCCAAAGTCCCTCTAGCCGAGCAACCATTCATGAAGCCAAAGTTTGTACCACCGTGGAACATATAAAGATTGATGGAGCCTTGTTCCAAAACCTCTCGAACAGCTTCTGCCAATTCTTTGGGATCCCGTGTGATAATCGGTTCCTTCCAACGATTGAACCAGCCATCCCAGAACTCCATACACATGAGTGGCCATTTCTTGCCATGTTCATCAAAGAATTCCTGCATCTGTGAAAAATTGTACGGAGCTTTAGAACCAAAGTTTCCTGTTACAAAGAGGTCATCTTCGATTAAGGTTCCAGCTTTCAGAGTAGCTCTCCATGGACCATCTGATGTAAAGAGAGGACAGGTTACGCCACGCTCTTCCATCAACTGTCGAATTGCTCTCAGATAAGCCTTATCTTCTCCATAAGAACCATACTCATTTTCAACCTGCATCATGAGGATATTGCCACCCTTGTCCAACAAATGTGGCACCAACCGTGACAAGAGCTGATCATAGTAGCGACCGACAGCTTCAATATAAGCAGGATCTGAGGAACGAAGTCTCATATTCTTTGTTAAGAGCCAGGCTGGTAAGCCACCAAATTCCCACTCCGCACAGATGAAGGGCGAGGGACGAACGATAGCGTAGAGACCCAAATCTTGTGCTGTCTGGAGAAATCGCTCCAAATCCAGAGCTCCTTCAAAGTGAAACTCACCCTCACGAGGCTCGTGTAAATTCCAGGCCACATAAGTCTCTACTGTATTAAAACCAAGAGCCTTCAAGTTATAGAGCGAATGATACCAATCTTCTGGAGGAACCCTAAAATAATGAATGGCGCCAGATAAAATCTTAAATGATTTTCCATCGAGATAAAAATCATCTCGTATCTCAAATCGTGTCATGTTCTTACCTTCTGACAACTAAAGTTTACGCTTTCATTTGTTGATATAGTAAATATATCTCAATATCTTGCATTTGTCAATAGGTTTTCACGATTTTTTTCATTTTTCACTAAATTTTACACAAAAAACTTATAAAAATCTCGTAATCTATAGTCATAACAACATTTTAGCACCATGTATAAAAATGTAGATTTTTCTATTTATTCCTATGTAAATTAACCTTATAGCCTATTATTCTAATTTTTTTATTCAAAAGGCTACTATTCTTTCCAGTTTTATGGTAAAATCTTTAACGGAGAAGGAAAATCGAGGTGAAAATATGGCAATTCCAAAGTATCAATATATTAAATATGAGTTAAAGAACAAAATCATTTCTGGTCAATTTGCCAGTGGAGATAAATTCTACACTGAAGCTGAATTGATTGCAATGTATGATGTGAGTTCTATCACAGTTGTCCGCGCCTTAAACGACCTTGCCAAGGATGGCTATATTGTCCGTCAACAAGGAAAGGGTACATTCGTTTCACGCGCACGCAAACATAAACTCGTTGAGTTTTCAGATGTAGAAGTTTTTGAAACTAAAGATGATAAAGTTACCGTCCTTTCTATTGAGCGTGGAAACAAACTAAGCTACTTAGAAAAACTCGGACTACGCGGAGATCAGTTCTACTACAAGATTGAACGCGTACGCGAAACAGGTGGTGTTGTCTACATCTACCATACATCTTACATTCCAGAACAATACATCAACGCAAATTATCCAAATCTTGAATATTATAGCTCTATCTATAACCGTTTCAAATTGGATTACCACATTCACATGAATGATGAACATTTTGAAGAAATCAATGAAATAGCATTTCCAACTCCAGAACATGTGGCTTCGGTCCTCGGAGTCGATGAACAATTCCCAACCGTTTTACAAACCAAGACTACTAAACTAGAGTCTACTGGTCAAGTTCTCGCTTACAGCGAAACATATAAACGAGCAGATTACTACAAAATCAAATTCATTTCATGTGACCGTGATCACTAAGAAGAAAGCCTGAGCCTAAGCGCTTGGGCTTTTTCTATACTTATTATACCACATCAAAAAGATAGCGCTTACCTATTTTTGGAAGATTCTATAATTTGTGGAATATTTTATAGAAATAGAACCAAAAAGATTCTACTAGATATATATATGTATCTTTTCCGACCAATCTGAAATCTTAAGTTTAAATTTTATATTTTTTTATACTTATTATAGTTTTTTGTCATCTCCTCTTGACTCTCGTTAATATAAGAAATAAAATAAAGGTGTTGATTTATGTAAACGCTATCAATATAACAATGCAATCAGGAGGTTTTGCAATGAAACATGAAAAACAACAGCGTTTTTCTATCCGTAAATACGCTGTAGGAGCAGCTTCTGTTCTAATTGGATTCGCCTTCCAAGCACAGACTGTTACAGCCGATGGAGTTACTCCTACTACTACAGAAAACCAACCATCCATCCATACGGTTTCTGATTCCCCTCAATCATCCGAAAATCGGACTGAGGAAACACCTAAAGCAGAGCTTCAACCAGAAGCTCCAAAAACCGTAGAAACAGAAACTCCAGCTGCTGATAAGGTAGCTAGTCTTCCAAAAACAGAAGAAAAACCACAAGAGGAAGTTAGTTCAACTCCTAGTGATAAAGCAGAAGTGGTAACGCCAACTTCTGCTGAAAAAGAAACTGCTAATAAAAAGGCAGAAGAAGCTAGCCCTAAGAAAGAGGCTGATTCTAAAGAGTCAAATACAGACAAGACTGACAAGGATAAACCAGCTAAAAAAGATGAAGCGAAAGCAGAGGCTGACAAACCGGCAACAGAGGCAGGAAAGGAACGTGCTGCAACTGTAAATGAAAAACTAGCGAAAAAGAAAATTGTTTCTATTGATGCTGGACGTAAATATTTCTCACCAGAACAACTCAAGGAAATCATTGACAAAGCGAAACATTATGGCTACACTGATTTACACCTATTAGTCGGAAATGATGGACTCCGCTTCATGTTGGACGATATGAGCATCACAGCTAACGGCAAGACCTATGCGAGTGACGATGTCAAACGTGCCATTGAAAAAGGTACAAATGATTATTACAACGATCCAAACGGCAATCACTTAACAGAAAGTCAAATGACAGATCTGATTAACTATGCCAAAGATAAAGGCATCGGTCTCATTCCGACAGTAAATAGTCCTGGTCACATGGATGCTATTCTCAATGCCATGAAAGAATTGGGAATCCAAAACCCTAACTTTAGCTATTTTGGGAAGGAATCAGCTCGTACCGTAGATCTTGACAACGAACAAGCGGTCGCTTTTACAAAAGCCCTTATCGACAAGTATGCTGCTTATTTCGCGAAAAAGACTGAGATCTTCAACATCGGACTTGATGAATATGCCAATGACGCAACAAACGCTAAAGGTTGGAGCGTTCTTCAAGCTGATAAATACTATCCAAACGAAGGCTACCCTGTAAAAGGCTATGAAAAATTTATTGCCTACGCCAATGACCTAGCTCGTATTGTAAAATCGCACGGTCTAAAACCAATGGCCTTCAATGATGGTATCTACTACAATAGTGATACTAGCTTCGGAACTTTTGACAAAGATATCATCGTTTCAATGTGGACTGGTGGTTGGGGAGGTTACGACGTCGCTTCTTCTAAACTTCTAGTAGAAAAAGGTCACCAAATCCTAAACACTAACGATGCTTGGTACTACGTTCTTGGACGAAACGCTGATGGCCAAGGCTGGTACAATCTCGATCAGGGGCTCAATGGTATTAAAAACACACCAATCACTTCTGTACCAAAAACAGAAGGAGCTGATATCCCAATCATCGGTGGTATGGTAGCTGCTTGGGCTGACACTCCATCTGCACGTTATTCACCATCACGCCTCTTCAAACTCATGCGTCAATTCGCAAATTCTAACGCTGAATACTTCGCAGCTGATTATGAGTCTGCAGAAAAAGCACTTAACGAGGTACCAAAAGACCTTAACCGTTATACTGCAGAAAGCGTCGCAGCGGTTAACGAAGCGGCAAAAGTCATCCGTTCACTTGATAGCAACCTCAGCCGTGCCCAACAAGACACGATTGACCAAGCAATTGCAAAACTTCAAGAAGCAGTCAGCAATTTGACCTTCACACCAGAAGCTCAAAAAGAAGAAGATGCTAAACGTGAGGTTGAAAAACTTGCCAAAAACAAGGTAATCTCAATCGATGCTGGACGCAAATACTTTACTCTTGACCAACTCAAACGCATCGTAGATAAGGCCAGTGAGCTCGGATATTCTGATGTTCATCTCCTTCTAGGAAATGACGGACTTCGCTTCCTACTCGATGATATGACCATTACTGCCAACGGAAAAACCTATGCTAGTGATGACGTTAAAAAAGCTATTATCGAAGGAACTAAAGCTTACTACGACGATCCAAACGGCACTGCACTAACACAGGCAGAAGTGACAGAGCTTGTTAAATACGCTAAGGAAAAAGGTATTGGTCTGATTCCAGCTATTAATAGCCCAGGGCATATGGATGCTATGCTGGTTGCCATGGAAAAACTTGGCATCGCGAATCCTCAAGCAAACTTTGATAAAGTTTCAAAAACCACGATGGACCTTGAAAATCAAGAAGCCCTTAACTTTACCAAAGCCCTTATCGGTAAGTATATGGATTACTTTGCTGATAAATCAAAGATTTTCAACTATGGTACTGACGAATACGCTAACGACGCGACTAATGCTCAAGGCTGGTACTACCTCAAATGGTATCAACTCTATGGAAAATTTGCCGAATATGCCAACACCCTCGCTGCTATGGCCAAAGAGAGAGGTCTTCAACCAATGGCCTTCAACGATGGCTTCTATTATGAGGACAAAGACGATGTTCAGTTTGACAAAGATGTCTTGATTTCTTACTGGTCTAAAGGCTGGTGGGGCTACAACCTCGCATCACCTCAATACCTAGCAAGTAAGGGTTATAAGTTCTTGAATACCAACGGTGACTGGTACTACATTCTCGGTCAAAAACCAGAAGATGGTGGTGGTTTCCTCAAGAAAGCTATTGAGAATACTGGAAAAACACCATTCAATCAACTAGCTTCTACCAAATATCCTGAAGTAGACCTTCCAACAGTCGGAAGTATGCTTGCTATCTGGGCAGATAGACCAAGCGCTGAGTACAAGGAAGAAGAAATCTTTGAACTTATGACTGCCTTTGCAGACCACAACAAAGACTACTTCCGTGCTAATTATAATGCTCTCCGCGAAGAATTAGCTAAAATTCCTGAAAACTTAGAAGGATATAGCACAGAAAGCCTAGCTGCACTCAAGGCAGCAAAAGATGGACTGAACCTTAACCTCAACCGCAGCAAACAAGCTGAACTAGACGCACTAGTAGGTAAGCTCAAAGCTGCTCTTCAAGGCCTCAAACCAGCTGCAACTCATTCAGGAAGCCTGGATGAAAATGAAGTGGCTGCCAATGTTGAAACCAGTCCAGAACTCATCACAAGAACTGAAGAAATTCCATTTGAAGTTATCAAGAAAGAAAATCCTAACCTCCCAGCTGGTCAGGAAAATATTATTACAGCAGGAGTCAAAGGTGAACGAACTCATTACATCTCTGTACTCACTGAAAATGGAAAAACAACAGAAACAGTCCTTGATAGCCAGGTAACCAAAGAAGTTGTAAACCAAGTGGTTGAAGTCGGCGCTCCTGTAACTCACAAGGGTGATGAAAGTGGTCTTGCACCAACTACTGAGGTAAAACCTAGACTAGATGTTCAAGAGGAAGAAATTCCATTTACCACAGTGACTCGTGAAAATCCACTCTTACTCAAAGGAAAAACACAAGTCATTACTAAGGGCGTCAATGGACATCGTAGCAACTTCTACTCTGTGAGCACTGTTGATGGCAAGGAAGTGAAAACACTTGTAGATAGTCTTGTAACCAAAGAAGCAGTTACTCAAATTGTTGAAGTCGGAACTATGGTAACACATGTAGGTGATGAACATGATCTTGCTCCAGTTGCAGAAACAAAACCTAGACTGGATACCCAAGAAGAAGAAATTCCATTTACCACAGTGACTCGTGAAAATCCACTCTTGCTCAAAGGGAAAACACAAGTCATTACTAAAGGTGTCAACGGTCGCCGTACAAACTTCTACTCTGTGAGCACTTCTGCCGATGGTAAAGAAGTGAAAACACTAGTAAATAGTGTCGTAGCACAGGAAGCTGTTACTCAAATAGTCGAAGTCGGAACTATGGTAACACATGTAGGCGATGAAAACGGACAAGCCGCTATTGCTGAAGAAAAACCAAAACTAGAAATCCCAAGCCAACCAGCTCCAGCAACTGCTCCTGCTGAGGAAAACAAAGCTCTTCCTAAAGGTCCAGCTCCTGTGGCAACAGAGAAAAAACTTCCTGAAACAGGAAGTCACGATTCTGCAGGACTAGTAGTCGCAGGACTCATGGACTCACTAGCAGCCTATGGACTCACTAAAAGAAGACTAAGTCTTTTCGATAAAAAATAAACAGCGAGATCAAAGCTCGCTGTTTATTTTTTAATTAATCACCCAGTCCAAGACGGTCAAAGATATCATCCACTCGTTTAGTGTAGTAAAGAGGATTAAAGATTTCGTCGATTTCTTCTTGCGTGAGGCGCGATGTCACTTCTGGATCTGATTCAAGAAGAGGTTTAAAGTCTACTTGATTATCCCAAGAGTAGGCTGTTTTTGGTTGTACCAAGTCATAGGCTTGCTCACGGGTCATGCCTTTTTCAATCAAGGTCAGCATGGCACGTTGGCTGAAAATCAAACCAAATGTCGAGTTCATGTTGCGGATCATGTTTTCTGGAAAGACTGTCAAGTTTTTGACGATATTCCCAAAACGGTTGAGCATGTAGTCAATCAAGATGGTCGTATCTGGTGTGATGATACGCTCAGCTGATGAGTGTGAAATGTCACGTTCGTGCCAGAGAGCGACGTTTTCATAGGCTGTTACCATGTGACCACGGATAACACGCGCCAGACCTGTCATGTTCTCAGAACCGATAGGGTTGCGTTTGTGAGGCATTGCAGATGAACCTTTTTGCCCTTTAGCAAAGAATTCTTCCACTTCGCGTTGTTCTGATTTTTGCAAACCACGAATCTCAGTCGCCATACGCTCGATAGAAGTCGCGATGCTGGCAAGAACTGCAAAGTACTCAGCGTGAAGGTCACGAGGAAGCACCTGTGTAGAGATTTCTTGGGCACGGATACCCAATTTGTCGCAGACGTATTGCTCAACGAATGGTGGGATGTTGGCAAAGTTCCCAACCGCACCAGAAATCTTACCAGCTTCGACGCCAGCAGCCGCATGCTCGAAACGCTCGATGTTACGCTTCATTTCGCTGTACCAAGTCGCCAATTTCAGACCAAAGGTTGTAGGTTCAGCGTGCACACCGTGGGTACGACCCATCATGATGGTAAACTTGTGCTCCTTAGCCTTATCAGCGATGATGTTGGTGAAGTTTTCAAGGTCACGACGGATGATGTCGTTGGCCTGCTTATAAAGGTAACCGTAGGCCGTATCTACCACGTCGGTAGAGGTCAAACCATAGTGGACCCACTTGCGCTCTTCACCAAGAGTCTCAGAAACCGCACGTGTGAAGGCTACCACATCGTGGCGAGTCTCTTGCTCAATCTCCAAAATACGGTCGATGTCAAAGTCCGCTTTCTCGCGAATCAAAGCCACATCTTCCTTAGGGATTTCCCCCAACTCAGCCCATGCTTCGTCAGCCAAGATTTCCACCTCAAGCCAAGCACGGTATTTATTTTCTTCACTCCAAATGTTCGCCATTTCGGGGCGAGAATAACGGTTGATCATGTTGTTTCTCCTTAATTTAAGATCGTAAGTAATCATTCTTTATAACGTCAGAAGATACGATAATTCCAGGGAATTCATTTAAATCTACACCATCCAAAGAATACGGGAAAGGAAATAATATAAATTGTAAAGATTGTAGTTCAGCTAACCTAATAAGGCTTCTCAATTGGAAATTAGAAACTCCACGTATACAATAATTCTCTTTGTCAGGTACGTTATCATAATAATATTGAGCCATCTTTTTTGAATAAAATAACGGCAATGTTACATGTGAATCTTGTATATTTGGATATTGATAGAACGATCCTGTAACTTCTCCATTACGTTGTTCCAGCAACATCCAAAATGGTTCCCCTTGTACTTTCTCATCAGGTAAAAATCCTTTTTTAATTGTTCCAGCTACTATGTCTACTATTGTTGGCAGTTCGTCAACCGTCATCAATTTAATACCGTTTGATTCTGCAAAAACTTTTGTTCCTTCTTGAAAACCAACCTTTGAAATCATTATTCCAATTATATTACCCAATCCAACATCTTGTAGCTTTGTAGAAAAATCACGTATTTCCTTTATTGATACTCTATTTTTCCAATCTTTACATTCTATAGCTACTCTACACTCTATATTTAAATGTGTAAATTGGTAGTAAACATCAAATTCATTAGTTGCTCCACTCTGACCTTTAATGGTGACTTTTGTTGACACCAATGTATTTTCAAAATCATTCAATTCTAATAAACGAGAATATACATACTGAGCATAATCCTCTAATTTTTTTCCTGTATTAACCATAAATTTGTAAAATTATCTCCATCTCAGCCAACTAAAGTCAAAAATGATTTAACAATCTCTGTTAATTCAAAATGTTCTATTCCATCATCATCTAGATACTTTTCTTGCTCATGAATTTGGTCTATAGTCATTTTAGGCCAGTACTTTTTCAAAACTTCACTTTCTTTCGTCTGCTCTAATTTCATAACCTCTTCCTTCACATCGTTATAATCAGATATATGTACCTTACCACCGAAGATTTCTGGATGCAGATAATTTTCTGCTTCACGTTTTCGGGAGCAAAAGGCAATTCTACCGTGTTTTGTATTCTTATCAATAGTAGCAGTATTTTTCGTTTTATTAGCTGGAAACATTCTATCAGAATCTAAAAATATTCCAAAAGGAAGCCCAAACTGGTCAACTGTTTTCATTGTAATCCAAGATTTTAAATTATCACATCCACCGGTAGGTACTAATGCAATTTTTGCCTCCTTAAAAGTTTTATCTATTTCTCCACTTTCTTTTAAAACTTTACATAAATGTTCAAAGAAGATTATATCTGTTTTACCTTCTATTAGAATCAATGCCTTTGTTTCGTTAGAAATTGGATCTGGCAACACACCCAAAGTCTCTGTAATTTTCTGTAAAACTTCATCGCTTCCATTACTAACTTGTGATTTATCTGATTTTTCTACTAATCGAAGACTAGCAGTAGGTAATAATCCACCTAGAGCTGGAGTATGGGTTGTTAAGATTATTTGAGTATTTTCCTTGGATGCTAACTCAAGAAAAGCTTCTATGAGTAATTTTTGATGCGATGGATGTTGTGAAGTCTCTGGTTCTTCAAAAGCATAAATTATACTCTTATTTCTCTCTGCTTCTGATAATTTTCTTTCTGCTTCAGCTCGAAAGAAATTTAGGAGAATTAAACGACGAACACCACTTCCTCTTTTATTTATAGATATATCATTATCCGATTTTATTGATAACTTAAAAAGCGAATCAAACTTAGGCTCTGATTTAAACTCTGGAATTAGAGAAGCAGCCAAATCCTCATCCATCTCTTGCAACTTAGCTAATGTACGTCCTGCAGTTTCAATTGCTTTCCGTTGAACTTCACTTTTTATTTTATTAATCTCAGTTTGCAACTCTTGTAATGCTTGAGATACCGCAACAGACATAGGATCCGCAATTTCTTTATCAGAATCAGAACTACTTCGATCTGATTGAAACAAAGCATAAATTGGTAAAAAAGTCTCAATTACTCCATATACTTTTTTTGCATCCTCTTTTGTAACCTCTAATTCAACCTCTTTAATTATTAAATCTCTTTTAGAAGATAAAATCGCCTGTCGAATAGAAACATTACTTCTTTTATCGTATTTATCCTCATCTATACCTAAATCAACCGCACGCTTTTTTAGATCAGCTTGTTTTAACAATAACAGATCATTGTAGTTATCATCTATAGGATGATTACAAATAATTTTCGTCTCCGGTTTTGGTTTTGCAGATGAACATTTGAAAGTTTTTTTAATTTCTAAATCACCATTTGAATTCAAAAGATTTTCATCTTCCAAGCTAGTTTTAGAAGAAGCATCAACTACTATCTCATCTGGTAATTCATCAAAAATACATGTTATAAAAATAGAATCTGAATCCGCTCCAACAGATAAATCATCTCTCTCACAAACAACTAATTTGTTATTAAAAAAGATTTCTAATGCTTCCAAAATTGTTGATTTCCCTGCATCATTCTTACCTATAAAAGCTGTCAAATTATCAAAATCAACAATTGTTTCATCTTTATAACCGCGAAAATTTTTAATTTTTATTTGCTTAAGCCTCATAATCTGTTTTCTCCTCAAATTCTTCTTTTCCAATCCACACAGATGGGTAATGATCCAGTCTATTCAAATCTGTATCAAGTGGTAAATCATAAATTGCTAGATAATTTTCTGGATTTCGAACAACTAGTTCTTCATACTTTGCTTTCACTTTTTCGTGGTCACTACTAGCATACAAGACTTCGACGACCGCTCCAGTCTTATCTTTTTCAACAAATGCGTTGACTATTATTTGAATCATAAGAATTGATCAAGTCCGTAGCCCGTCTTCAGTTTAGAGGATACGGAACCCTTGTTCCTTTCTATAAATTTAATAGGTTAGGTTTACTTGCATCTCAAGAAGAAGCAGTAGCATTCTTCCAAGAGTTTCGTCCGAAGTCGATTGTATGAGAACAATTTCCTTCCTATATTCACTTTCATAAGCCTTCAATTCTACTGCTAATCATTCAAAATTTTGAACGCTTCACAAAATCGTTTAACAACAATATACTAATCACTTAATGATAGAGACATTTTTTCTTTAATTAACTTTCTGCAAGTTGACAAACATTCTTCCGATTTATTATATATTTCTCTGGGAGGTTCAATATAACCATCTGCTTGGGATTGTAGATATTTATCAAATTCTTCAGCTTCATCCGTCAATAATATGTAATATTTATAGTAGACCTCATCAAACTTTAAAAGCGGATTCAAGTCTTGTTTCTTCTTCGTTGAAGTTCCAATTTTAGATTCGACGACAGTTACTATGTTTCCAGCCACATATGCAAAATCTTGGTTTCATTACTCATACCTTCAAAAAAATTATCCATATATCACTACTCCCCAAATTCTCCCACACTATCTGGCGCATCACTAAACAAAGTCACATGCCCCATTTTGCGGTTGTGCTTTGCTTCTATTTTACCATACATGTGGAGGTGGGCGCTTGGATTTTCTGTGACATATTTTTCAGCAACCTCGACATGCTGGCCGAGAACATTGAGCATGACTGCTGGTGCATGTAGTTTGATAGCTGGTAATGGTGCTCCCAGAATACCCAAGATATGGGTATCAAACTGCGAGAAGTCACAGGCTTCGATTGAATAGTGGCCAGAGTTATGTGGTCGTGGGGCAATCTCATTGACAATGATGTCATCAGCAGTCGCAAACATTTCCACACAGAGGGTTCCAGACAACTTGAGCTGTTCTGCGATTTGCACTGCCATTGCTTTAGCCTTGTCTGCTAGACTTTCTGAAATGCGAGCTGGCACAATAGTTTTCGAAAGAATGTTGTTACGGTGGATATTTTCCTGAACTGGGAAAACCGTCACATCCTTGCCATTTCCTGATACGATGATAGAGATCTCAAGGTCGAAGTTGACAAATTCTTCCAAGACACAGTCTGCAGAATCAGCCAGTGCATAGGCTTCTTCCAAATCTGCTTCTGAGCGAATGACCTTTTGCCCATGCCCATCGTAGCCACCAGTCGCAGTCTTGAGGACATAGTTTTTGGACAGGTCAATCTCCGCCAAGTCTTGGCTAGAATTCACAACCTTGTAAGGTGCTACAGTGACTTGAGCCTTATTTGAGAGAAAGTCCTTTTCAAAAATCCGATTTTGGGAAATGCGAAGCAGGTCTGTCCCTTGAGGGAGTTGTCCATCCTTGATGACAGCATCCAAACCGTCAGCATCGACATTTTCAAACTCATAGGTGAGGACATCGCAACGCTCAGCCAACTGACGCAGAGCATCCACGTCATTATAAGGAGCCACGATAATTTCCGCCACACGAGAGGCTGGGCAATCAGCCGCAGGATCTAGCGCTATAACCTTGTGCCCCATGTAGATAGCAGAAATGGCCATCATCTGACCCAGCTGGCCGCCACCGATAATTCCGATTGTTTTAGATGAGCTCATTTGTAGACTCCTCTGCGATTTTTCCCTGTTCTTCAGCAAAATCTGCCAATGCTGTCGCGATAGCCTGATCTTCTACTGAAAGGAGACGGAGGGCGAAGAGAGCCGCATTTGTCGCACCAGCTTCCCCGATAGCCATTGTCGCAACAGGCACGCCCCCCGGCATCTGTACTATAGAGTAAAGTGAGTCCATGCCACTAAGAGTACGTGATTTGACGGGCACCCCAATGACAGGAAGTGTTGTTTTAGCAGCAACCATACCTGGCAAATGGGCTGCGCCACCTGCACCTGCGATGATGACCTTGATGCCACGGCTACGTGCTTCTTCAGCATGTCTGAACATAAGGTCTGGTGTGCGGTGGGCAGAAACAACTTTCTTTTCATAAGCTACATCGAATCGGTCTAGGACTTCGGCGGTTTTTTGCATAGTTCCCCAGTCAGATTTGGAGCCCATGATGATGGAAATTACTGGTTTCATAGTTAATATCCTTTTGCTTTCCTTTCTTTTTTCAATCACCTTAAGTTGTGAGGGACGGCAGCAACCACCAAAGGTGTCTCATGCCTAAATTGGAAGCCCAAGGTCTTCTAATTTCCCTGAACGATTGGATTGTCATCCAATCGTTCTTTCACAACGGCGGAGATTGTTCTATATTAGCTCGCTTTCGCTCGCCATTGACAAATTTAGTATCTGTTAATCTTTTATCGCCTTGCTTCCGATATCTGTTCGGTAAAAGAGGCCTTCTGTTTTTTGTTGGGAGAGTTCTTGGTAGATGGTTTCTTGGGCTTCTTTGACAGTATCTGCTGTGGTGACGAGCATATAGACTCGTCCGCCGTTTGAAAGCAGTGCTCTGCTATTTTCCGAAAACTTAGCCCCTGCATAGTAGGTGATGATGTCGCCTTCTGTCTTGGTTGGCAATTCAACACCCTTTTCATATTCTAGCGGGTAACCGTTGGATGCGACAACCACACCCAGAGTCACACCCTTGTCCGTCCAGGTAATGCTTGGCTCCTTGCCATCCAGAATATCTGTGATATTTTGGGCAAAATCAGAGGTTAATCGAGGTAGAATAATCTGAGTTTCAGGATCTCCAAAGCGAGCATTAAACTCGATAACCTTAGGTCCATCCGCTGTCAAGATAAGCCCCGCATAAAGAACACCCAGATAAGGACGACCTTCCTTAATCATCCCCTCTAGGACTGGCTTGACAATGGTGTCAACCGCTGTTTCAACTACACTCTGTGGCAAGTGAGGAACTGGTGCATAGGCACCCATCCCACCAGTGTTAGGGCCCTTGTCCCCGTCGTAGGCACGTTTGTGATCCTGAGCCGTTGGCATGATGTAGAACTTGTCACCATTGACAAAAGCAAAGAGTGAAAATTCCTCACCTTCAAGAAACTCCTCGATAACCACACGCGCACCTGAATCACCGAATTTATTGTCCAATAGCATCTCATGAGCTGCTTCGACTGCTTGCTCGACTGTCTCAGCAACGACAACACCTTTCCCAAGAGCCAAACCATCCGCCTTGACGACGATTGGAGCGCCTTTCTCCTCGATATAAACCTTAGCTGCCTCGAAATCTGAGAATGTGCCATAGGCTGCTGTCGGAACGCCGTATTTGACCATGATTTCCTTGGCAAAATCCTTGGACCACTCCAGCTCAGCTGCCAATCTTGTCGGACCAAAGGCTTTGAGACCAGCTGCATGGAAATCATCCACGATACCAGCTGCAAGGGCGTCATCTGGACCGATAAAGGTCCAAGCAATATCGTTGGTTTTTGCAAACTCAATCAATTCAGAATGTTCGGAAATAGAGATATTTACCAATTCCAAACCATCCAGAGTCATCCCATCATTCCCAGGAGCAACAAAAACCTTTTCTACCTCTTTTGACTCAAGCAACTTCTTAGCAATCGCATGTTCACGACCACCCGAACCGACAACTAACAGCTTCATTTCTCAACCTCTTTTGCGAATTATTTACTAATATTATACCACAAACGTTCGTTTTAATCTTGTTTAACTCCGCGTTTTTACGCAAAAAAAGGAAAGAAACTTTTTTCTTCCCTTTAACGTTCTTAATGTCTAAAATGTCTCACGCCTGTGAAGACCATGGTCAAGCCATATTTATCCGCAGCTTCGATAGACTCTTGGTCACGGACGGATCCACCTGGCTGGATGATGGCCTTGATGCCTGCTTTGGCGATTTCTTCCACATTATCCGCAAATGGGAAGAAGGCATCCGAAGCAAGTACAGCACCGTCAAGGCGGTCTTTGGCTTGGTCAATGGCAATACGAACAGAAGCCACACGGTTAGTCTGACCTGGACCAACACCCAGTGTCATGTGGTCATTGGTCACGATAATACCGTTTGATTTGACATACTTGATAGCCTTCCAAGCGAACTCAAGAGCAGTCGCTTCTGTCTCAGTTGGCTGGCGTTTTGTCACCACTTGCCAGTCAGCTGGGCTTTCTTTCACCACATCTTGATTTTGCACGAGAAGTCCACCGACCACACCAGTATATTCAGCTTCCACTTCACTCGCTTCTTGAGCGTCAAATGGCAAGGCAAGGATACGCAAGTTTTTCTTTTTATTGGTCAAAATAGCTAGCGCCTCATCCGTATAGCTAGGTGCGATGATAATCTCGAGGAAAACACCATGCATCTTCTCAGCTGTCACAGCATCCACCTCACGGTTGAGAACAACAATCCCACCAAAGATAGACACTGGATCAGACTCATAAGCGTAATCCCAAGCAGTTTCGATATCATCAGCTTGACCGATACCACATGGATTCATGTGTTTGAGAGCCACAACGGTTGGACGGTCTTTGAAGTCACGGATAATACGAATGGCCGCATCAGAATCACGGATATTATTGAATGACAATTCTTTCCCATTGAGTTGTTTGGCTGAAGCTATTGAGTAGTCAGTAGGCAAAGCTTTTTGGTAGAAGTCTGCATCTTGTTGAGGGTTCTCACCGTAACGCATGGCTTGCTTGAGGTCATAAGTCAAGGTCAGTTTTTCAGGTTTGCTTTCCCCAACTTGAGCTGTGAAGTATTCTGCAATCAAGGCATCGTAAGCTGCTGTGTGACGGAAAACCTTAGCCGCCAAACGTTGGCGCGTTTTGTAAGTCGTTTCACCATTGGCTGACAATTCGTTAAGCACCACATCATAGTCAACAGGGTCTACCACAACTGTTACGCTAGCATGATTTTTAGCCGCTGAACGAAGCATGGATGGCCCGCCGATATCGATGTTTTCAACTGCATCAGCGTAAGTCACATCTGGTTTGAGAATAGTCTCCTTGAATGGATAAAGATTGACCACAACAAGGTCGATCAATTCGATATTATTGTTCTTAGCCGCTTGAAGGTGGCTATCAAGGTCACGACGAGCAAGAAGACCACCGTGGATATTTGGATGAAGGGTCTTGACACGGCCATCCATCATCTCTGGAAAACCAGTCACATCATCGATGGCAATGGTCTTCACCCCAGCATTATCAAGGGCAACCTTGGTCCCACCTGTCGAGATAATCTCCCAACCAAGTTTTTTAAGTTCTTGGGCAAATTCAACAATGCCCGCTTTGTCTGAGACGCTGATTAAGGCGCGTTTAGTCATGTTTTTTCCTTTCATTTTCAAACTCTCTACCTACGAATTTCTCGATTCATAAAGTATAGGGAGACGATTACCAAGACTCCCAAAATTACTGTCAGTAAAAATCTCCCCCAATAGGGAATCTCTGGGAAGAAAAAATTTACCAGTAAACGTAGAATGATTACCAAGGTAATCAAGGCAAGTGTTTCCAACCATTTTTTCATTTACTTGTCCAACAATTCTCTAATAACTTCCGGATACAACTTGTACTCTGCATCATGAATCCGAGCTTCAAAACTGTCAATGGTATCATCAACCAACCGTGGTACACGCACTTGTTTGATAACCTTGCCTGTATCCACACCCGAATCTACCCAGTGAATGGTCACACCAGACTGATCCACGTCAGCATTCCAAGCATCCTCAATCCCATGAGCTCCTGGAAATTCTGGCAAATAGGCTGGATGAATGTTGATAATCCTGCCTTCATAAGTTGCCAGTAAGGTAGGCCCAACAATTTTCATGTAGCCTGCTAGACAAACCAAGTCAATCTGGTGTTCTTCCAAGAGTTCGACAAGGGCCGCTTCGTAGTCTGCCTTGCTCTCAAACTCCTTGAGTTCAAAAGCATAGGACAGAACGCCGAGCTTGTCTGCACGTTCGAACACATAGGCGTCACGATGGTCTGAAAAGACAAACTCTACTGGAAATTGTTCCGCTATCACCTGAAAATTTGAGCCATTACCAGAGGCAAAAACCGCTATTTTTTTCATTTGATGATGACACTTTCGTTTTCTTTCTTGACGATACGACCAATTTCATAGACTGGTTCATCCAACAATTCCTTGACACGACTTACATTTTCAGGGCTAACTGCCAGCATAAGCCCCACACCCATATTGAAGATTTCAAACATTTCCTCATGTTTGATCTGACCGTATTTTTCAAGGGCTTTGAAAATCGGTAAAACTGGAACCTTGTCTTCCTCAATCTCAGCTGCTAGGTCAGCTGCAAACATACGAGGGACATTTTCGATAAAGCCACCACCAGTGATGTGGGCAATGCCGTTGACCAACTCTTCCTTGATGAGTGGCAAAACAGCCTTGACATAGATACGAGTTGGCTCAAGAAGAACGTCCTTGAGTTGCTTGCCTTCCAATTCTGGAAGGACTTCCTCACCTGTGTAATCCGCAAAGACACGACGGACGAGAGAGTAACCATTGGAATGAATCCCACTTGAAGCAAGTCCAAGAAGAACATCTCCTTCTGTCACCTTTGAACCGTCAATGATTTGAGATTTTTCAGCCACACCGACCGCAAAACCAGCCAAGTCATAGTCATCTTCGCCGTACATGCCCGGCATTTCAGCCGTTTCCCCACCGATGAGGGCAGCACCAGCCTGCACACAGCCTTCTGCAACACCAGCGACTACTTGTTCTAGTTTAGCTGGTTCATTCTTCCCTGTCGCCACATAGTCGAGGAAATAGAGGGGCTCCGCACCTGCAGCGATGATATCATTGACACACATGGCCACACAGTCCTGACCAATCGTGTCATGCTTGTCGTACTTGATAGCCAGCATGAGCTTGGTTCCGACACCATCAGTCCCTGAAATCAAGACAGGTTCTTTGACACCTGTTTTCGAAAGGTCAAACATACCACCGAAACCACCAAGAGCTCCCATAACACCTGCACGCTCGGTACGAGCCACGTGCTTTTTAATCCGTTCAACAACTTCATAACCCGCTTCAACATCCACACCAGATTGAGCGTACGCATTTTTATTTGCCATTTTATTTTTCCTTTTCTTTTTTTGGGAAATACTAGTCAGGTCTCTAGCTTTGGTCCCATAGGAGAAAGCGTCTACTGACAAATGCTTTAGCTTTTAGTCAGTAGTGAGACGTGAAGCATAAGCATTTTTATTTGCCATTTTTATATTCCTTTTCTTTAATGGAGGATTTATTGTCTATTTGTAAAAACTGGTCTTTTCTTCCAAACTTCTACGATAGTCTTCTTCATAATCATAGAGAGGTGTTGGGTAGTCACCGTCAAAATAAGCGACACAGAGACCACCATTTGGTGCATCTGTTTCAATACCAATTGACTCAATCAACCCCTCAATAGAAAGATAGGTCAGACTGTCCGCACCAATGATTTGACGCGTTTCTTCAACAGTATGATTGGCCGCAATTAGCTCCTGACGGGTCTGGATATCAATCCCGTAGAAACATGGATAAGCTAGCGCTGGACTACCAATGGCAACGTGAACCTCAGTTGCACCCGCTTCTTTCAAGAGCTGAACGATACGACGAGAGGTTGTTCCGCGTACAATAGAGTCATCAATCATAACCACACGCTTGCCTTTTACAACGCCTGAAACAGCAGAAAGTTTCATCCGCACCCCTTGCTCCCGCAATTCTTGAGTCGGTTGGATAAAGGTACGTTGGGTGTATTGGTTCTTGATAAGTCCCATTTCATTTGGTAGCCCGGACTCTTCC
This sequence comes from Streptococcus mitis, assembly GCF_946190155.1. Classification (GTDB taxonomy): domain Bacteria; phylum Bacillota; class Bacilli; order Lactobacillales; family Streptococcaceae; genus Streptococcus; species Streptococcus mitis_CL. The sequence continues at coordinate 24,779 of NZ_CAMHZL010000012.1, read as the reverse complement.
GCAAATCCCATAGCCGCGCTGAGGGAAGAATTGGGCACACCGACCACGATATCCGCCTCGTGCTTGAATTCACGCGCCAATTGAGCACCCATACGTTTACGTGCTGTATGGACATTGACACCATGAATGTTAGAATCAGGGCGAGCAAAATAGATATACTCCATAGAACAGATTGCTAACTGAGTATCATCTGTATAGCTATCATACTGGATTCCCTTGTCATCAATGATCACAATCTCACCTGGCTTCAAATCACGAATCCATTCAGCACCAATAACCTCAAAAGCACAGGTTTCAGAGGAAACCACCACCGCTCCGTTGGCCATTTTCCCGATAGAAAGGGGACGGAAACCATTTGGGTCAAGAGCCGCAATTAACTTATCCTCAAACAGCAAGATATAGGCAAAACCACCTTTAACTAGGCTGAGCGCCTCCTTGATTTTGCCCATCAAGTTCGGATTATGGCTGCGACGAATGAGGTGAGCCAAGATTTCCGAGTCCGAAGTCGCGCTGAAAATCGCGCCTCTTTGTTCCAGTTCTTTCTTGAGAGAGGCTGCATTGGTCAGATTCCCATTATGAGCCAAGCCAAACTGCATATCGTGAAAACGGAAGAGGAAAGGCTGGATATTATCTACAGAAGCTTCGCCAGCAGTCGCATAACGCACATGCCCAATCGCACCAGTTCCCGTCAATTTATCCAAATTAGCAGGATTTCTGAAGACTTCTGATAAAAGTCCCATGTCACGATGGCGCTTCAATTGTCCCTGATCGTTGGAGAGGATTCCTGCCCCCTCCTGACCACGGTGCTGAAGACTATGGAGACCAAAATAGGTCAATTTAGCAGCATCTGGATGTCCCCAGATACCGAAAACACCACATTCTTCATTAAGAGATTTTACTTCGTATGTCATTTTATATACCTAATTTTTATTTGTGTAGCACCAAGAGCTAAATCTACATGACTTTTACATTACTGCTACTATCTATTAGAACATCTGCAAGTCTTATTTTCCAGTAAAGTATTTAACCGCTGACGCGAACAGGTGCTGGTCTTTATTGCCTGGGATATTTTGGAAAAGACCGTCTTCATAACGTTCTGAGTGTCCCATCTTACCGATGATTTGGCCGTTCTTGCTGGTAATTCCTTCGATGGCATGGACAGAACCATTCGGATTGTACTTAGAATCCATACTTGGTTTTCCATCAAAGTCAACATATTGGCTGAAAATTTGTCCATTGTCACGGAGTTCAGCGAATTCCTCAGCCGTCACGACAAACTTCCCTTCACCGTGTGAAACAGGAATAGCATGGATATCGCCCACTTGCACCCCAGCTAACCATGGTGAGTTGATGTTGGCAATACGGGTTTCCACCATCTTGGCCACGTGTTGGTTGGCATCATTGTAGAAGAGGGTTGGACTAGTACTGCTAGCATCTTCAAAGTTTCCGTATGGAAGAAGACCTGATTTGACCAAGGCCTGGAATCCATTACAGATACCAATAATCAAGCCACCACGGGCGATAAAGCTATCAATAGCTGCACGTACTTTTTCATTGAGCAGGATGTTGACGATAAACTTGGCTGATCCATCTGGTTCGTCCGCAGCTGAGAATCCACCTGCAAAGAAGAGAATGTTAGCCTTGCCGATATTGTCAACCATGGTTTCAACTGACTTGACAATGGCTTCTTCATTCAAGGTCACAAATGGCACCAAGTTGATCTCTGCACCTTCTTTTTCAAATGCCTTAGCTGAGTCATATTCTGAGTTGGTTCCTGGAAAGACTGGGATATAAACCACAGGTTTTTCAACCTTTTCTTTTGCTTGGATGACTGTGTTAGTAGCGACAGCTGATACTTCAGCTAGTTCTTTGGCTTGGACAAACTCTGTTGGGTAAACTTCTTCCAATTTGCCTTGGAAGGCACTGTCAAGTTTCTGTCCATCTAGCTTCACACCGTTGACAGTCAGTGTAAAGGCTGCACTTGTTTGACCGATTTTCTCTACTCCAGCAATTTCTTCAGGAGAGGTAAAGACAAATCCGCACAATTGTGCTGTCAAAGAACTTTCAAGTTCAGACAAGGTCACCTCTGCACCGATATGATTTCCAAAGGTAGCAAGAGCCAAACTTTCAACCACACCGCCGTATTTGACAGCTAATGCAGATGTTACTTTGTAAGCCTTTTGGATAGCTTCAAACTTGGCAAAGTTAGCTTTAATCAAGTCAAAATCAATCTCTGCTGAGAGGGCTTGACCTGGAATATAGTAGATATTTTCCCCAGCATTCTTGAACTCTGGCGAAAGCACCTTACGGCTATCTGCCGTCGTCACCCCAAAAGCGACCAAGGTTGGCGGTACTGTCAATTCTTCAAAAGTACCAGACATGGAGTCCTTACCACCGATGGATGGTAGACCAAGCTGGATTTGTGCTTCTATAGAGCCTAAAAGAGCAGCTACTGGCTGACCAAAACGCTCTGCTTGCTTGTCCATGCGCTCAAAGTACTCTTGGTAAGAGAAACGAGCCTTAGACCAGTTGGCACCAGTAGCAACCAAACGAGCAGTTGCTTCGATCACCGCATAGGCAGCACCGTGGTATGGAGACCATTCAGCTACATATGGGTTGAAACCTTGAGCAATGACTGACGCAGTATGAGTCACACCGTGTTGAACTGGCAATTTCTGCACAGATGCCTCAGTTGGTGTGAGCTGGTAACGACCACCAAGTGGGTGATTAACCGTTGAGCGTCCAACAGAGCAGTCAAAGATAGTCTGTAATCCTTTTTGACTCGCATGGTTGAGGTCAGATAGAACCGTAAGGGTATCTGCTTCAAGTGTGTCAGCAGATGTTTGACGTTCTTCTGGAAGCTTGACATTCTTGTCCACGACCTTAGCATCGACGACCACACGTACCCCATTGGTGTCAAGGAAACGACGTTCCAAGTCGACAATGGTTTCACCATTCCAGTGCATGACTAGATTTGGTTTTTCAGTTACTGTCGCAACAACAACAGCATCAATATTCTCTTTGTTACATTCCGCAACGAAGGCATCCACATCTTCAGGACGAACCACCACAGCCATCCGTTCTTGTGATTCAGAGATGGCAATTTCGGTACCATTCAAGCCTTGGTATTTAAGAGGAACCTTGTTGAGGTCGATTTCAAGACCGTCTGCCAATTCACCGATAGCCACACAGACACCACCAGCACCAAAGTCATTAGATTTCTTGATAAGACGAGTGACATCACCATTACGGAACAGACGTTGAATCTTGCGTTCTTCGATAGCATTCCCTTTTTGAACTTCAGCTCCAGCAGTTTCTACAGACTCAACCGTTTGAACCTTAGAAGAGCCCGTCGCACCACCGACACCATCACGTCCAGTCTTACCTCCAAGGAGAATAATCACATCTCCCGCTTCCGGTTTTTCACGGACAACATTGCCCTTAGGAGCCGCTCCGACAACCGCACCAAGCTCCATGCGTTTAGCTACAAAGCCTGGGTGGAAGTATTCACGAACATAGGTCGTCGCAAGCCCAATTTGGTTACCATATGAAGAATAACCATGAGCCGCTGTTTTAGAAATAACTTGTTGTGGCAATTTCCCAGCGCGAGTTTCAGAAATCGGTGCTGTAATGTCACCCGCACCTGAGATTCGCATGGCTTGGTAGACATATGAGCGACCTGACAATGGGTCGCGAATAGCACCACCGATACAAGTAGCCGCTCCACCAAATGGCTCAATTTCCGTTGGGTGGTTGTGAGTTTCATTCTTGAACATTAGGAGCCATGGCTCTTTCACACCATCAACATCCACTTCGATTTCTACTGAGCAAGCATTAATCTCGTCTGACACTTCCATATCATCCAAACGTCCATTGGCACGCTCATAACGACCGAAAATAGTGGCCATATCCATCAAGGTTTGTGGTTTTTCAGAACGCCCCAACTCATCGCGCATAGTGATATATTTGTCATAGGTTGCCTGTAATTGTTTTTGGAATTTAGAAGCTGAAAAGTCGATGTGTTTCAACTCTGTCTCAAACGTCGTGTGACGGCAGTGGTCAGACCAGTAAGTATCCAAAACCTTGAGCTCTGTCTCAGTTGGCACGCGCCCGATTGACTTGAAGTAGTCTTGGATAAAAAGCAAATCATCCACTTCCATGGCCATCCCTTGCTCGGCCTTGTAGCGAGCAAAGTCTTCTGCTGTATAGTTTTCAAAGAAAGTCAATTTAGGAATGGTCTTGTCTGACTCTGAAAATTCTTGCTTGGCAATCCCTGTCATGATGTCCTTGAAACGAGAATCAACTGGATTGAGCAGATAGTTCTTGACTGCTTCCAACTCAGTCGCATCAATATCTTTATTCACCAAGTAAAGTTGGGCTGTATTAACCTTTACATCACTTGAACTTCCTAGTAAAAGCAAGGCTTCCTGTGAAGAAGCTGCACGCTGATCAAACTGCCCTGGTAGGCTTTCAATGGCAAAGAAAGCATAGTTGGCAAGATCCGCCTGCACAGCTGCTTCATCCAAGACATGGTCTGTCACCTGCTCAGAGAAAATGTGTTTCTCTGCAGGCGCAAACAGGTCCTCTGCCAAGTCAAATACATCATACACTTGCACGATGCGAATACTTTTCAAAGTTGAAAGCCCCAAGTTATGCTGGAGTTCTCTAACCAAACTCTCTGACTTGACCTGAAAATCAGCCTTTTTTTCAACAAAAATACGTTTATCCATCAATCCTTATTCCTTTATTTCAGCTCTTACAATGTTTCCAACGACTTTGAGGTTGTTATTTCAACCCCTGCAACTTCTCCCAAACAACTTCGTAAACGTCTGTTAGTTCTCCCAATCCCCTACGGAGTGAAAAGGTCTGTGGGACCTTTTCAGCCTGAGTCCTTTTAGTTGAGAGACGAAGGTTTTCCGTTGCAAACAGATTATTTCAAACCTTGCAACTTCTCCCAGACAACTTCATAAACGTCTGTTAGCTCTCCCAATCCTCTACGGAAAACATCCTTGTCCATGTGATTGCCATCCGCATCCCACAAACGGCAGTTATCTGGTGAAAATTCGTCTGCCAAGATAATCTTGCCATCCTTATCAAAACCGAACTCTAGCTTAAAGTCAATCAACTTAAGCCCAATCTCAGCAAACCAGCCTTTCAAAAGTTCATTAATACGACGCGTTTCTTCCTTCAAGTAGGCAATCTGCTGGTCATCCGCAATCTGTAGGAATTTCACATGCTCGTCATTGATAAATGGATCATCCAAATCATCATTTTTATAGTAAAATTCGACAATCGGAGTTTCAAATGCAATACCTTCGTCTACGCCAAAACGTTTTGAAAAGGAACCAGCCGTGTAGTTGCGAAGCACAACCTCGAGAGGAATAATCTCAACCTTTTTATTGAGTTGTTCTGTATCTGAAAGTTTCTCCACAAAGTGAGTCGCCACACCAGCCGCATTTAATTTCTCAAAAATAAAAGATGAAATCTGATTATTCAACACTCCCTTACCAGCAATCTGCTCCTTCTTAACACCATTGAAAGCAGTCGCTTGGTCCTTATAAGTTGAAATAATAAGATTTTCATCCTCAGTTGTATAGATATCTTTAGCTTTTCCCGAATAGATCAATTGTTTTGACATTTTAAAGTTCGCCTTTCGTATTACTTGAGCACATTCTACCATAAAAAACCTAAAATTACAAGAATTTAACCGAATAAATAATAATTGTGTGGCGGAAATCATAAAGAAAAAAACTGCAAGAAGAATCTTTCTCACAGTTTAAAAATCATTTAACTCTAAGAACACGAACATTACTCTTTGTTCAAAAATTGATCCAAATAATAACGTAGATAACTTTTCTTGCCCGTAATCATCTGCAGGCGACCTTCCACCCCATATCGAAGTTTTTCAGCCTGCTCCGAAGTTAGATTAGTCTCCGCCTCAATTTTAAAGAAATTCCCTTTCTCAGTCTTAGTCGCTGTCGCATCAATACTTGTAATAGTAGAATCTAGGAAAAGTTGATTCTTGGCATCATGAGTCGTAGTATAGCGAATAGAATCACCGATATTGATCCTTGCTACATCCTTTGAACTAAGATAAGCTATTAGTTTGGCTTTCCCTTCTTTTTCCAAGGACGGATAGAGTTGGGCTAGTAGAGTCCCCTCTGCTACCATGGTAGAATCACTGGTCTCAGAATTAAGATGAAGCACCCCATCCTCACTCGCCGTAATTTTCCCCTTATCTAAAAGATTTCCCTGTACCTTCTTACCTGACTCTGCCTCCAAGATTTTCTGGTCTAGAAGGGTCGATTCCTGACCAACCTTTGCCAAGTGTTGGGATTTGAGAGACTCCAATTGACTACTTAAGCCTGATGCATAGGCTTGTTGGGCACCCGAACCTGCATACTGGATACGGTAAGTAGCAAGACTAGATTCTAACTGAGAAAGCTGTGCTTCAACTTGCGCAACTGCTTGTGCCTTAGATTGCGGATTTTCCTCACCTTGAGACTTATAGGACTGGTAGAGAGAGTAGGCTAGATTCTGACTGGCCAAGGAAGCACCTGTTTCAATAGCTGACTTAGCTGTCTGGTAATCGCGAATTTTAGCCTCTGTTTGGCTGATGAGGTTGCCGATTTTAGCTTGGGTTTGACTAGCTGCTGCATTCTGGGACGCGATGGTCTCATTTTGTTGCGATGTACTAGCCCTAAGACTAGCCACTTGGCTGAGGTAGTCGCGAAAGGTGGCTTGGTAGCCAAATTTATCCTCCTCTGGAAAGTGGTTCTCCCCTTCTTGCAGACTCTTTTGCAAATACTCCAATTGCTTTTTTTGATCCTTGAGCATGTCCAACTGACTAGCATAGGCCTCCGCTTGGACACCCTCTGCCCCTTCCTGATATTGAACCAACAGTTCTCCCTTTTTTACCAGCTTATTTTCTTCCAAATGATTAACAAGAATGCGATTGTTGCTAGTTGACTGGATATTTGCCAGGATACGACTAGGCTCGACAGTAGCTCTAGTAGACAAACTCATCTCCTTCTCTGCAAATGTTGCAAAGCCAAGCAAAAACACGAGCAAAAGCGACATGGGGACAATCACCCGACTGGAAAAATTATGGTAACGACGATTATAAAACTCCGCACTTTCTAAAAATTCTGGTTTCATCCTCTCCTCTTTCTAGCTATTGACCAAATGGGCGTAAAATCCACCCTGTGCAAGCAAATCAGCATGCTTTCCTTCTTCAACAATCTTGCCCTGATCCAAAACAACCACCTTCTCTGTCCGCTCAGCAATGGTCAAGCGGTGGGCGATGAAAATCAAGGTCTTGTCTAAAGCCATAAGATTATCTACAATCCGCTTCTCTGTCAGAATATCCAAACTGCTGGTCGCCTCATCCAAAATCAAGACAGGCGCATCTGTCAAGAGAGCACGCGCCAGAGCAATTCTCTGACGTTGACCACCTGAGATTCCTGCCCCATCCGAAGTCAATTCCGTCTGGTAATTTAGTGGCATGCGCTCAATGTCCTCCCGAATCTCTGCCAATTCGACCGCCCGTAAGATATCTTCCTGTGTCGTTCCCTCCTTGGCTCCAAGGAGAAGATTGTCCAAAATCGTTCCGTTAAAGACATAGGGCTGTTGAGGCAGATAGTTAATATACTGGCGCAGGGCCTTTTTGTCAATCTGATTGAGATTGACACCACCCAGACTAATCTCTCCCTGACTTGGGTCGTAAAAATTAACCATCATTTTGGCCAAGGTCGTCTTACCTGATCCTGAAATCCCCACAAAAGCCACCTTAGAACCTTGGGGAATGGTCAAATTGATATCTGACAAAACATCTCGACCATAGCCATACTTGTAGGAAACCTGCTTAAAGTCCATATCTCCCTTCATCAAACTCAAATCCTCAACCGTTTTCTTCTCCTCAAACTCAGAAGCTACCAGATAAACCTCATTCAGACGGTTATTGGCAACTTGCGCTGTCTGAAGCTTAGTTTGCAGATTGATGATATTTGCCAAAGGATTGGTAAAGTAAACAAGCAAGGTATTATAGGTAATCAACTGCCCCAAACTCATCTTGCCATCCATGACCAGAACAGCCCCCATCCAGAGAATGCCGACATTGAGCAAGAGATGGGCAACTTTTTTCAGAGCCTTTTGCTGACTCTCTGCCCGACTATAGGTAAAGGATTTTTTCAGATAATCCACAAATTCCTTGTCAATCTTTTGGTAACGCTGACTCTCACTGGTCAAGGACTTGATAGTCTCAATACCGTTGATGTCCTCAATGATAGAAGAAGACAGAACCGCATTGGCTTCCATGGTATCCCGATTCATCTTTTCAAACGGCTTCATAAAAGCAAATATAATCACTGTGTAGATAGGAAGCGCCAATAAGGTCATGAAAAAGAGATTGGTATTTTGTGAAAATAAAACAAGGGAAATAATGACAACCGTTGACACATCTAGGAAAATCGAAAGAATGGTCGAAGCCAGCGCATCAATGATACTGTTGGCATCTGTAAAACGAGACACGATTTCCCCTGTCCTGCGTGTCGCAAAAAAGGACATAGGCAGGTGAAAAACATGCTTGATATAGGACAAAATCACATCAATCGATAAGCGTTGCCCCAAAACAAGTAAGAGATACTCCTGAGCGTAAGACAAGATCTGCTGAAGAATATAAACAATCACCAGCCCAATAGAAATAATCCCCAACGTCGAACGCATCTGATCTGGCACATAGGTATCAATGATAGACTGCAGATAATAAGAACCCACAATATTAATCACGGTTACCAAGAGCGTCGCCAAAACGATATTAGCAATCAAGCCACGCTGCTTCACTAATATAGGGATAAAAGAGAGCAGACCATTCTTTTGATCCTTATGAGGCTTGTAGTCTGGACTAGGTGCCATAAACAGAGTCACTCCTGTCCATTCTTCCGCAAAACGCTCACGTGGCAGTTTGGTCAATTTCACCCCAGGATCTGGATCGGCAATATGAATGCTATCCTTATCCTGCCCAGTCACCACATAGTAGTGGAGTAATTTTCCTTCCTTAAGCACATGAGCAACAAAAGGAAAGGTCAAATCTGGCAAGTCAAAGAGCGTCATATCCGCCTTAATTGCTCGCGTCTCAAAGCCAATCTCCTCTGCCACCTTGACCAAGCCCAAAGCCGTTGTCCCATCCATGGTTGTCTTGGCCAATTCTCGCAAGTGAGCCAAGGAATAATAGCTACCATAGTAGTCAAAAACCATGGCTAATGAAGCTACACCGCAGTCCATCTGATCCACCTGCGGACGATAGTGACGTTTCCCAAATTTCATATTCATCTCCTTTTCCTAATACTCAATGAAAATCAAAGAGCAAACTAGGAAACTAGCCACAGGCTGCTCAAAACACTGTTTTGAGGTTGTAGATAGGACTGACGAAGTCAGTCACATATATACGGTAAGGCGACGTTGACGTGGTTTGAATTTGATTTTCGAAGAGTATAAACTCATCTGGTAACAACTATCTTACCCTAATCACTAAACAAAAACTGGACTTCCTTCCCAAATGCGCCTATCTCCCTCCCAACTGCACTTTTCGGATAAAAAAATAGGTAGAACAAACGTCCTACCTAAAATATATGTTTATTTCTTTTTCTTCCTAATTCTTTTGTCAATCATATACAAAACGATAATCGAAAATAGCGGTGGTACAATATAACTCTTTTCACTTATTGTCAGCTGAAATCCCAGAGTTGCTAGTATCTTAAAGATGAAAATATTCATTAAAAATAGAAAAACAAATACTAAAAAATATTTTAAAATCTTATTCATTTTTTTCTTCAACTTTCCTAATTTCTACGCCTATTTTATCAAAAATACATGTAAAACTCCAAATAAACACCTCAATTGCACTTTCTTGGCAAAAAATAGGCAGAACAAACGTCATGCCTAAAATATGTATTTATAAAGATTAAATTGTCAAATAGGATGTTGATTTACACTCTCAGCAACATGCAGCTCCTCTTATCTTGTTTCTTGCTATTCTTTACTTTTGACGACTTCTACCACATCTCCTACACTTTGGAGTTGGTCAATTTCCTCATCACTGATTTCGATATTAAATTCATCTTCCAGTGTCAAGATAAACTCCATCAAGTCAACTGAGTCCGCATCCAAATCGTCTTTCAGACTCAAGGATTCTGTCACGACAAAGTCCTCTCCCTGTCGCTCTTGGATAATGGTCACAATACGGTCAAAAATTTCTTTTTCTGTCATCTCTTTTATTCTCCTGAAAATTCACGCGCAGTCTGGGCAACTACGTCTGTTTCTAGCATGGTACGAATCTGGCGAATCGTACTATAAACAGCCTTGGCATCGCTTGAGCCATGAGTCTTGACAACTGGTGCCTTGACACCAAACAAGACCGCTCCACCAACATCTGAGTAGTTGAGCTGTTTTTTCAAACCTCTGAGGCTGTCCTTGAGAAGGAGGGCACCTAGTTTCGCTCGAAGTCCACCACCCGTGATAGAGTTCTTGAGCAAGCCCATGATTCCCATGGCTGTCCCTTCAATGGATTTGAGCACAGCGTTTCCCGTGAAACCATCTGCCACGACCACATCCGCAACGCCATTCATCAAATCACGTGCTTCCACATTTCCGATAAAGTTCAAACTTTCATCAGCCGCCAGTAATTCATAAGTTTCCTTACGAAGCGGGTCACCCTTACTACTCTCTGTTCCGTTATTGAGCAAACCAACACGTGGTTGCGCAATGCCACGAACATTTTTAGCATAGAAGGAACCTAGAACCGCGTATTGATGGAGGTGCTGGGCTGTATTTTCCGCATTAGCACCGAGGTCTAGCATGTCAAACCCCTTCCCATCTACAGTCGGCAAAGTCGACATAAGTCCAGGACGATCGATGTTCTTTATACGACCCACGATGAAAAATCCTGCTGCTAGTAAAGCACCTGTATTCCCAGCTGAGAGCACAGCATCTGCTTCACCCTCTTTGACAGCCTTGGCTGCCAATACCATACTGGCATTTTTCTTCTTCCGAATAGCTCTCGTAGGTTCATCGTCTGAATCAATCTTCTCATCTGTATGGATAATGTTGACGCGCTCTGTTGCTGTTAAATATTGCTTGATTTTAGCTTCATCTCCGTAGAGTTGAACCTCGATATCTGAAAAGTCAGCTAGGGCTTGATTGACACCCTCAACGATGGCCTGAGGTGCGTAATCGCCCCCCATGGCATCTACTGCGATTTTTTTCATTTCTTTTCCTCTTTTAGTAATTGTCCCCAGTCTGCTAGGGAATCAATAAATTTCTTTGATTTTAGGTGAATCCCAACGTACTCTTCGTAGAGTTGATCCATAAATTGGCGTAGCTCTTGCTTGATTTCAGGTTTGAGCGAAATGGCCTCCAAGGTCTCAAAATCAATAGCTTGAAATTGATTGAGCAGATAGGGGATATTGGGATTGAGATGGCAACGTCTCTCATCTTCATGATAATGATCTGGACAGAGGCAGGCTCCATATTTGAAAGAAAAGTCAAAAGCCTGACCAACCCGATGGCAAAAAACACACTCATTAAAATTGAGACTAATTCCAAATCGAGTCAAGATTTGGATTTCAAAAATATTGGTCAAGACTTGATAATCCAAACCTGATTCCATCAACTCCAAAGTCTTTTGCAAAAAAGAAAACAAGGGAGCATCCGGCTGATTGTCCTGCAAACTAGCATCTGCAAGAGCTGCCACGTAGGTCGCATAAGCCATGACAAAGAGGTCGCTATTAATCTTGGGAAAAGTCATCACCTCATGATAGTCCTCAATGTAGCTAAGCCCGTCATCATTGATTCGCAAGAGAAATCGTGCCAGCACCAAGGGCTGAATAACAGGGGCCAGCTTAGACTGACCAGCGTGTTTGACGAAAAACATCCGCTTACCAGCCTGCTCTGTAAAAATCTTGACTAACTTGTCATCCTCCCGAAAATTGCGATTGTAGAGCACCAAGCCTTGACTCGTGATAGACTGAATCATGCTTCTCTCATATACTCCTCAAGTCGTTTCATGGCTTCTTTTATAGTCTCCATGCTAGCCGCATAAGACAGGCGAACATAACCTTCTCCATAACGCCCAAAGGCCGCACCAGGGATAAAGGCAACAGCCTTCTTCTGAGCAAAATCCTTCAGAAAAGCAAAAGAATCTTGATTGTAGCCCGCTGGAATCTTAGCAAAGATATAGAAGGCACCGTCTGGTTTGATAATCTCAAAACCAAGAGCAGTCATTTTCTCGATAATATAGTCCCGACGCTGGATGTATTCCTTCTTCATAGGTTCCGCATCGTTTTTACCAGCCGTCAAGGCTTCCACCGCAGCATGTTGAGCCATAGTATTTGCGGCAGTAACCAAGTACTGGTGACTCTTAATCAACTGAGATGTAAAGGCTGCAGGAGCGAAAATCAGTCCCAAACGCCAACCTGTCATGGCATGCGATTTAGACAAACCATTGATAATAATAGCCTGGTCTCTCAACATAGTTCCTAGAGATACATGGGCTTCCCCTGTGTAGGTCAATTCTGAGTAAACCTCATCACAGACAACGAAAATTTCGTACTTGCGTAAAACAGCTGCCAAGGCTTCCAACTGCTCCCGACTATAGGTAATTCCTGTCGGATTAGCTGGATAGTTGAGAATAACCACCTTGAGATTATCACCTTGCTCCAAAATGGCCTTCTCCAACATCTCAGGAGTCAAGACAAAACCATTTTCAGTTGTGTCAATCTCGACAATCTCTGCCCCAACTAGATTGACAATTGGCTCATAACCCGGATAAGCAGGAGCTGGCAAGAGCACCTTGTCTCCCTCTTCCAAAATAGCTGTCAAAGTAGCAGATAAAGCCTCTGTCGCCCCAATTGTAACCAAGATTTCATTTTCAGGAGCATAGTCCAGTTGGTACTTTTCCTTAACAAAGTCACTGGCTGCCTGACGTAGAGTCAGCAGGCCACTCATCCCTGTATAGTAGGATTGGTTCTGGTCAATCGCTCGCTTGGCCGCCTCCTTGACATGATCTGGCGTTGTAAAATCAGGTTCCCCCAAGGTCAAACGCAAGACCCCAGGAATCTCCGAAATAGCCTGGTCAAACTGACGAATCAACGAAACTTGAATCTTATCTAACTGTTTATTAAAGCGCTTAGTTAAGTCCATAGATACCTCCTACTTTCAAAACGTATCTCTATTATACTACAAAAGCCCCCCGACCGCAAAAATACATGATAGAATAACTTTCCACTTTCTATTTTACTTTTCCTCTTTACAGGTCTATAATGGTAACAGATTCTATTTGGAGGTTTTTATGTCATTTCTATCAAAAAATGGAGCAGGCATCTTGGCCTGCCTTCTCATTTCCATCGTATCTTGGTACTTAGGAGGATTCTTCCCCGTTATTGGCGCGCCTGTCTTTGCAATTTTCATAGGCATGCTCCTACATCCCTTTCTCTCGTCTTATAAACAACTGGATGCGGGATTGACCTTTAGTTCCAAGAAATTGCTCCAGTATGCCGTTATCTTGCTTGGTTTTGGTCTCAATATCTCGCAAGTCTTCGCAGTTGGGCAATCTTCGCTCCCTGTCATCCTGTCCACCATTTCAATAGCCTTGATTGTTGCCTACCTCTTCCAGCGCTTCTTTGCACTGGATACAAAACTGGCTACCTTGATTGGAGTAGGTTCTTCCATCTGTGGGGGCTCTGCCATTGCAGCGACAGCGCCCGTTATCCATGCCAAGGAAAAGGAAGTAGCCCAAGCCATCTCCGTTATCTTTTTCTTCAATGTCTTGGCTGCGCTCATCTTTCCAACACTAGGTACCTGGCTTCATCTATCCAATGACGGCTTCGCCCTCTTTGCAGGAACTGCGGTCAATGATACTTCCTCTGTAACGGCTACCGCCAGCGCCTGGGACAGTCTCTACCAGACTAATACCCTCGAATCCGCAACCATTGTCAAACTCACACGTACTCTGGCTATCATCCCCATCACTCTCTTTCTCTCCTACTGGCAAAGTCATGAACAAAAAAATAAGCAAGGCTTACAACTGAAAAAAGTCTTCCCACTTTTTATCCTTTACTTTATCCTTGCATCTCTCCTAACCACCCTCCTGACCTCTCTCGGTGTATCCAATAGTTTCTTTACCCCTCTCAAACAACTCTCCAAATTTCTCATTATCATGGCCATGAGTGCTATCGGACTCAAAACAAATCTGGTCGCTATGGTCAAATCCAGTGGAAAATCCATTGTTCTCGGAGCCATCTGCTGGATTGCCATCATCCTCACCAGTCTTGGGATGCAGACCCTTATCGGCATTTTCTAATACTCTTCGAAAATCTCTTCAAACCACGTCAACGTCGCCTTGCCATAGGTATGGTTACTGACTTCGTCAGTTCTATCTGCAACCTCAAAACGGTGTTTTGAGCAGCCTGCGGCTAGTTTGCTCTTTGATTTTCATTGAGTATAACACAAAAGGTAGCCCACCAGCTACCTTTTTCTTATGCTTCATCAATCAAGCGAGTATGTTCTCTCTTGATACAACGATTCATCACGATGTCATCGCATCCACCAGCACGCAAGATTTCTTCCGCTTCTAGACTTTCAAGTCCCAACTGTGCCCAAAAAATCTTAGCATCAGCCTTGAGAAAATCACGCGCCACATCTGGCAGAAACTCGCTACGACGGTAAACATTGACAATATCTACAGGAAAAGGAATCTCTGCTAGACTAGCATAAGCCTTTTCACCCAATATTTCACCACCTGCTACCTTGGGATTGACTGGGATGATTTTATAACCCCGAGCCTGCATTTCCTTGGTCACTCGATTGCTCGTTGTTTCTTCACGGTCTGACAAGCCCACCACAGCAAGGGTTTTACTCGTTGCGAGATACTGACGAATCACGCCATCACTTGGATTGATAAATTCTTGACTCATAGAAATCCTCCTTTTCATCAGTATAGCACATTTTGAAAAGGCTTGCAGATTTTTAATATAAAAACCTCCTAGCAGTTCATTCACTTCTGCTAGGAGTATGTTTTATTCTAAGTGAAAACTTAAATCTTTTTCTCAATACTGAAAAGTGGAGAAAGTGGGCGTTTTTCATGGATACGCACAATAGCATCTCCTAGAAGATGAGCGATTGAAATCTGCTCAATCTTATCAATCAAACGCTCTTCTGGCAGATAGATGGTATCCAAAACAACCAATTTCTTAATAGCTGATTTTTGGATATTGTCCATAGCAGGGCCAGAAAGAACTGGGTGCGTACAGCTTGCATAGACTTCAACAGCACCAGCTTCTGCAAGGGCATCTGCCGCATGACAAATCGTTCCAGCAGTATCAATCATATCATCAATCAAGATACAAGTCTTGCCTTCTACCTTACCGATGATGTTCATGACTTCACTGGTATTCATCTTATCAACACTACGACGTTTGTCAATGATAGCAATAGATGTTTTCAAAAATTCTGCCAACTTACGGGCACGAGTCACTCCTCCATGGTCTGGACTGACAACCACATAGTCAGAACCAACCATACCACGACGCTCAAAATAATCCGCAATCAGAGGAGCCCCCATCAAATGATCCACAGGAATATCAAAGAATCCTTGAATCTGCGCAGCATGCAAGTCAATTGTCAATAAACGATCCACTCCAGCTACTTCAAGCATATTTGCGACAAGTTTTGAAGTGATTGGCTCACGCGCTCTCGCCTTTCTATCCTGACGTGCATACCCATAGTAAGGCATGACAACATTGACAGATTCTGCACTCGCACGCTTCAAAGCATCTACCATAATCAAAATTTCAAGCAAATTGTCATTTACAGGCGAGCTAGTTGATTGTAGGATAAAGACGTGTTTCCCACGGATTGATTCTTCAATGTTAACCTGAATCTCTCCATCTGAAAATTGGCGAACACTTGATTTCCCCAACTCTATCCCAATCTCCTGCGCCACACGTTTTGCCAATTCTTGATTAGAAGAAAGGGCAAACAGCTTTAAATCAGAAAAAGACATGATTTCCTCCGGTATATATGTATCGCTTGTGCTTTTCACAAGATTTTTCCATTTACCATTGTAGCGCTTTTTGCACTATTTTTCAATCAAAAATAAAAGAAGGGCACCATATTTGTACCCTTGCATCATTCTTTTAAAAAATATTCTAGTTCATCAACTCATTGTGCTTCTCAACAAAGCGATAAGCCTGATAAAAACCATAGAGAGTAATAGCCATAACCACTGGAATCGCTAAAGGCAACTCTGTCTCTAATTCCACAAAAGGGGAGTTAAACAAGAAATGAGTTCCCAAGGCTAAAGCTAGGAAAATAAGCCCCTGTTTCTTGCCAACCTTCTGTCCTTTATAGGCTCTGTAAAGCAAGTAAACACCTACTACAGCTAGACCTGAAAAAGTCCAGTGAGAGGCAATTCCTGAGATGATACGCTCTAAAATTCGCGAAATAGTAAAGTCAAAGCCCTCTGGCAAATCCGTACGAATATAGCCAATATCCTCAATCATTTGGAATCCCAAACCAGAAGCAATCCCAAGTAAAAACAAAGATTTTAATTTTCGCACAGGAATAAAAGCTAAAACAAAAACAAGTGGCAATAATTTCAAGGGTTCTTCTACCAAAGGAGCCACAATAGCACTTTCAAAGGCATTTAAAAATACACTATCTGGGAAAAGAGCACCCAGTAAATCATGGATATAGGTATTCGCAAAGCTAGATAACCAGCCTGAAAGGAACATTCCTCCCAATAAAGACAAGATCAAGGAGTTCTTTGGCAATTCCCATTTTTTCCCAATACGGAAAAGGAAATAAAGAGCCGGAATCATATAAAAGAGAGCTAGAAAGATAGAAACTCCCATTAGTCCATATTCCGCACCTGACATAGAACCGTCCGTATAGTAGATGGTTTCATACTGTACACCAATACATAGCAATAAAATAAAAATAAATAAAATACTGTTTTTCTTCATACACTTTCTTTCTAAATAAAGTATTTATAATTCTACGACTGTCATACTTCCTGTATCCACATCGTAAATAGCACCAGAGATAATGACATCATCTGGTATTAGTGGAGACTCGATAAGGAGTTGCATATCCTCGCGTACACTCTCCTCTATATCTTGGAAGGGCAAGAAGTCCTGGTCTGACACATCGATACCTAGTTCCTCTTTCAGATACTCCTGAAAAGGACCATTTTCAAATGTCTGAGCACCACAGTCTGTATGGTGCAATACCACAATCTCTCTTGTCCCCATTTGTTGCTGGGAAATAACTAGCGAACGAATCATGTCCTCAGTCACTCGACCACCTGCATTCCGCAAGATATGAGCATCCCCAAGTGCCAAGCCCAGAGCTTGCGCAACGTGCAAACGTGAGTCCATACAGGTTACAATGGCTACTCTAGTTTTGGGTTTAAGTGGCAGATTTAACTGCCCATGTAGGGCAACATAAGCCTGATTGGCTTGCATAAACTGTTCAAAATACGACACGATTCCCTCCTCAAAAATTTGATAGTCAAATATTTCTCCTATCTTATCATTTTTAAGAGGATTTGTCACGGATTATGCAAAGACCTTTTTCAAAACTTCCTGAATCGTTGTCACGCCAATGACCTGAATTTCCTTGGGCGGAGTGATTCCTGTCAAGGAATTCTTCGGTACATAGATTTTTGTAAATCCAAGTTTAGCAGCTTCATTAATGCGCTGCTCGATACGATTGACACGGCGAATCTCTCCAGTCAAGCCTAGTTCTCCTACAAAACATTCCTGAGGATTAGTTGGCTTGTCCTTGTAGCTCGAAGCAATGGCAACTGCAACAGCTAAGTCAATGGCAGGTTCATCCAATTTGACACCACCAGCAGATTTGAGATAAGCATCCTGATTTTGCAAGAGAAGACCTGCCCGCTTTTCCAAAACAGCCATAATCAAGCTAGCACGGTTAAAATCAAGGCCTGTTGTCGTACGCTTGGCATTTCCAAACATGGTCGGTGTTACCAAAGCCTGAACCTCCGCCAAAATCGGACGCGTCCCTTCCATGGTCACAACGATTGATGAACCAGTTGCTCCATCCAAACGCTCTTCTAGGAAAACTTGACTCGGATTGAGTACCTCAACCAAACCGCCCGACTGCATCTCAAAAATCCCAATTTCATTGGTAGAACCAAAACGGTTTTTGACCGCTCTCAAGATACGAAAAGTATGGTGACGCTCCCCTTCAAAGTAAAGCACCGTATCCACCATATGCTCCAACATACGTGGACCAGCCAAGGTTCCTTCCTTGGTCACATGACCTACGATAAAGATGGCAATGTTATTGGTCTTAGCTAGCTGCATGAGCTCAGCAGTTACCTCACGCACCTGAGAAACAGACCCCTGCACCCCTGAAATCTCAGGAGACATAATGGTTTGGATAGAGTCAATAATGAGGAAATCTGGCTGGATTCTCTCTATCTCTGCGCGAACACTCTGCATATTGGTCTCTGCATAGAGATAAAACTCGCTATCAATATCTCCCAAGCGCTCTGCTCGCAGTTTAATCTGCTGGGCAGACTCCTCCCCACTGACATAGAGAACTGTCCCCACTTGAGACAACTGGGTTGAAACTTGTAGGAGAAGGGTTGATTTCCCGATCCCAGGATCCCCACCGATGAGGACGAGACTGCCCGGTACCACTCCTCCACCAAGTACACGGTTGAATTCCTCCATCTCGGTCTTGGTTCGATTAACATTGATAGAAGTTACCTCAGCCAGTTTCATGGGCTTGGTTTTCTCACCTGTCAAGGACACACGCGCATTCTTGACCTCGGCAACCTCAACCTCTTCTACAAAAGAAGACCAAGATCCACAGTTAGGACAACGTCCCAGATATTTAGGGGAATTATACCCACAATTTTGACATACAAATGTCGCTTTTTTCTTTGCGATGATAAACCTCTTTCTATTAAAAATAATCTATAAAAAATATTTCTTTAAACGATGACCAAAATCTTTTTTCTTCTAACTCCCCTATTTGAAAAGCTCTATACTGAAAATTTATTAAAACATTGTACACAAATCTTCTATCATAGGTGAATAAATCTAATATGATATAGATGACAAATAAGAACACAACAACTATAATCAAAACTGAAAATAAAACTTTTATCCAGTCTATTACTATAGACTCAATTGATAATCCTTTAAAATAGTTTAATAGTTCTGTTTCTGAAATATTCTTCGTTAATAAATCAAATATTTTTGAAAATAATGTTGAAACTATGGATAAAAGAGCAATCATAATTGTTGCAAAAATTCCCATTCCCCACTTTATTAAATCTCTTGTAGAATTGATTGATTTTTTAATTTCTTTTAAAAGCTTATCAATATCCTCTGGTGTTAAAATGTTATTTTGATTATATTGTATCGCAATGTTTATTACTTTATTTTTTCTAAATATTGCGAAACCACGATAAATGAAAAAAAATATTAGTACGTTTAAAAAAACTGTATTTGAAGCATATGAATTAGAAGATACTAAATCCACAACATAAAGTATTAGAAGTAAAAGTAGAACAACTTCAAAAAATTTGAATCCTATATCTTCCCACCAGTTAAACTTCCTTCTTAGCCTAGATCTCACTTCAAAATATAACCCTGACATACTTCCCCCCATTTTTTCATCAAAAGTATTCTGACTCATAAAGACTTCATCTTAATGCCCTGTCGATCCAAATCCACCAGTTCGAATACCATCAGCCACATCTCCATCTGCAATTAAGAAAGGAGCAAAGACAGCCTGGACAACACGTTCTCCAACTTCAAGAACAACTTCTTGATCTGTGATATTCTTCATCTGAGCAAAAATATGCCCTTCATTCCCAGGATTTCCATAATAATCCCCATCAATGACCCCAACCGAGTTAATTAAAACCAAGCCCTTCTTACGAGGGTTTGAAGAGCGATCATAGAGATAGAGAACCTCAGTTGGTTGCATATAAGCCTTAACCCCTGTCGGAACCAATACAATCTCTCCTGGTGCAATAACCGTACGCACAGCAACCTTTAAGTCGTAACCAGCCGCATGCGCTGTTTCACGCTTGGGCAATAAATTTTCATCTGTAAAACTAGAAACCAATTCAAAACCACGAATTTTCATCATCTTCTCTTTTCTATTATCATTTATTCTAGATTATTCTATCTTATTTATTCGGAAAAAGCACGAAAAAAAGAGCACACAATTCAAATCGCTTAGGGCTGCTGGATTCCTCCCCTGACCCGCTTCACGCAGAACTGTTGCTCCACTATTTATTATATCACATTCCTATTCATTTTAAAAGCAAAATTATTTTTTCCGTCTATTTCTAAAAAAGTCCTGCATAATAGCTGCGCATTCATCTTCCAAAATTCCCGTTTCAACCTCCACACGATGATTGAGACGCTCATCTGTCAAGATATCGTACAAACTCCCAGCAGCGCCAAATTTCTGGTTTTTAGCCCCATAGACCACGTTTGGAATACGGGCGAGTCCAATTGCCCCACTACACATAACACAAGGCTCAATGGTCACAAAAAGCGTGCAATCAAGCAAGCGCCAGCTCTCTTCACTCAGATTCGCATTCTCTATGGCCATAATTTCCGCATGCATAACCGCTCGCTGCAGTTCCTCACGCGCATTATGCCCACGGCCAATGATTTCTCCGTCCTTGACAATCACACAACCAATTGGAATTTCATCGTGTTCAAGAGCAATCTCAGCCTCTTTCAATGCCTCTCTCATAAAGACTTCTTTTTCTTCAACTGTATAATTCATCAATTTCCCTTTTCCTACTTATCGATTTTATTATTATATCATGATTCCCGAGACAAAAAAAGCCACCGAATGCGGTGACTTTATAGGGAGATTATTATGAAAAAGAAAAGTTTAGGATATTTGTTACAACAAGTTAGGAGGTCTTCTTGTAACTGTCTATAGTATACCCGACCTAACTTAAACAAATCTTAAAAATCTCTTAGGACCAAACACTTTCTAAAATATTGGTTTGTTCACGACCAGGACCTACTGAGAAAGTAGAAATACGAACGCCAACCAATTCACTCACACGACGAACATAATTTCGCGCATTCTCAGGAAGATCTTCCAAATTACGAACTCCAGTAATATCTTCTGACCAACCTGGCAACTCTTCATAGATAGGCTTGCAACGTTTCAATTGCTCAAGACTAGCTGGATAGTAGTCAATACGTTGACCATCAAGATCATAGGCCACACAGATTTTCACAGTATCTAAACCACTCAAAACATCGATAGAGTTCAATGAAAGATTAGTAATACCAGAAACGCGACGGCTATGGCGCATCACAACTGAATCAAACCATCCCACACGACGTGGACGACCAGTTGTTGTACCATATTCATGACCGACTTCACGGATACGTTCTCCCACTTCATCAAACAACTCAGTTGGGAAAGGACCGTCTCCTACACGACTCGTATAGGCTTTACATACACCAACAACCTTGTCAATCTTACTTGGACCAATACCAGAACCAATCGTAACACCACCAGCCACAGGGTTTGATGACGTAACAAATGGATACGTACCTTGGTCGATATCTAGCATAACACCTTGTGCACCTTCAAAAAGCACACGCTTACCATTATCAAGCGCATCATTCAAGATAACAGATGTGTCTGTCACATATTGCTTGATTTGTTGACCATATTCGTAATATTCTTCAAAAATATCATCAAAAGCAATCGCTTTACTATCATACAATTTTTCAAAAAGACGATTCTTTTCAGCAAGGTTACGTTCTAAACGCTCACGGAAAATGTCTTTATCCAAAAGATCTGCGATACGAATCCCAACACGAGCAGCCTTGTCCATATAAGCTGGACCAATTCCCTTGATTGTAGTCCCAATCTTATTGTCGCCCTTAGCTTCTTCTTGCAAACGGTCTAACTCGATATGGTAAGGTAAAATGACATGGGCACGATCAGAAATACGCAAGTTATCAGTTGTCACACCTTCCTCATGAAGATAGCTCAACTCTTTTACAAGAGATTTAGGATTTACAACCATACCGTTTCCAATAACAGAGATTTTTTCAGGGAAGAAAATTCCAGATGGAATCAAGTGCAATTTAAACTTCTTACCATCAATAACAATCGTGTGGCCTGCATTATCACCACCTTGGTAACGTGCAATCACTTCTGCATTCGCTGAAAGGAAGTCTGTAATCTTCCCTTTACCTTCATCACCCCATTGGGTACCTACAACAACAACTGAAGTCATAATCTTGTCTGAGCCCTCAGGCTCTTCCTTTCTCACATACATGGCAGGACTCTCACCTGCAATTATATCTTACAATTTATTATAAGAAAAAATCGCCTTTTTATCAAGAAGAAACAATAGAAAGATTTGCTATTTCCAACTATTAAAAAATGATTTAGAAAAATAACCAGCTATTTATTATTATATTTCTATAAAAAAGTAAATTTGTTCGGAAATTAACTCATACTGTCTCAACAAGCAACAAAACCTTGTTTCATTATCAATTTTTCAAGATACAAACGATAAGCAACACGATAATGGTAAACGATAAAATCCCTACGACACCCAATGCCATATCTAACTAAATAATAAATCAAAAATTTAAAATGAAAATGTTCCCAGTCCCAATTATTACCAAAGAAAGTAGCATACTCTTCTTCGATACTGTCATAGAAATCAGTCATCTGATCATAAATATTTTGTAGCATAAGCATACACTCCTTTACTTTTTATGATTTTATTCTAACAAAAAATTATAAACAGTTATTATAAAATCCTGAATTGCTCAAATACCAACCTCAAAAAGATAACAAATAGGAAAAGTTGACAGAATAGGAAGAAATTTACTACCTAAATTAGACTATTATAGATCTTATTAACTGTGTTAAATACTAAAAGAGACTGAGGTAAAAATCTTAAATTAAGAAAAACGCATATTATCAGGCATTATAATGTACTGACCCCAAAAGGTTAGACAATTAATTTATCCAAAGGATTTAGTTCTGTATTGTACAGGGCTAAGTCCTTTTAGTTTTACCTTAATTCGTTTATTGTTGTAGTAATCAATATAGTCTACAATAGCTTGTTCCAATTGCTTAAGCGACTGAAATGACTTCTCATAACCATAAAACATCTCCGATTTCAGAATGCCAAAGAAGGACTCCATCATACCGTTGTCTGGGCTGTTACCCTTACGTGACATGGATGCTTGAATTCCCTTACTCTCTAGGAACCGATGATAAGAATCGTGTTGGTATTGCCAACCTTGGTCACTATGGAGAATCGTATTCTCGTAGTGTTTCTCTGTGAAGGCCTGTTTCAACATCGTTTTTACTTGTTCTAAGTTGGGTGAAGTTGAAAGATTATAGGCGATAATTTCGCTATTAAAGCCATCTAAAACTGGTGATAAGTAAAGCTTTTGAGTACTTGCTGGAATGGCAAATTCTGACACATCTGTGTAGCACTTTTCCATTGTTTTAGAGCCTTCAAATTGACGTTGAATAAGGTTATCTGCCTTCTTGCCAACGTCTCCTTTATGGGAAGAATATTTTCGTTTCTGTCGCATTTTAGCTTGTAAATTGAGTACTTTCATCAAGCGTTGAACTCTTTTATGATTTACCAGATAACCACGATTTCTTAGTTCTAAATGAACCCGACGACAACCATAATTTCCCTTGTGTTCGATAAAAATGGATTGAATTTCAGCTTTAAGCTCTTGGTTCTTATCTGGTTTGTCTAGCTGTTTCAAGTGATAGTAGTAGGTCGAACGAGCTAGTTTAATGGCTTTTAGAAGAATATCTAACGAAAACTCAGTCATTAATTCTTGAACAATTTCTGTCTTTCTTCTTTCTCTTTTTCCTCCTTCAATCGGAGTTCTCTCAACTTTTTTAGGATGGCATTCTCCGCTCTCAGGTACTCATTTTCTGCTTGAAGACGTTCTAATTCTGTCCTCTCTTCAGGTCTCTTTTTTGGCTTACGTCCCATTTTAGGTACTCTCCCTCTTGTTTTCTCAACAATAGTATACCCGTTTTTCTTGTATTGTGCTAGCCAGTTAAGAAGTATCGTACGACTTGGGAGGCCGTATTCAAGAGAAACTCTATCTTTAGTCCAGCCTTCATGTAAGACTTTATGAATCATTTCTTGTTTTAAATCAGGAGAATAGTAACGATTTTTTCCTTTTTTGACGAACTCTATTCCGTAACGATCAATCAATTTAATCATGTACCTAATATTAGAATTGTTTATCCCAAATTTATTTGAAAGCTTCTCTAAGCCATATCCTTGTTTTCTAAGTTCATAGATCTTAACTTTATTATTATAATAAATTAATTTCATAATAAAAATACCCCAAAAGTTAGATTATTTCTGTCTAACTTTTGGGGTGCAGTTCAAAGTTAGATTTTTCAGACTATTTTTTAAATCTTTCTCAAGGACAAATATAAAATCGTCAACACTTTGAAAACTTCAAAAAAAGGATTTTCATCGCTATAAACATCAAAAAAGAAAGGACGAAATGTGTCCTTTCTTGTTTTTCTTAACTACTCCGCCAGTAGGACTCGAACCTACGACATCATGATTAACAGTCATGCGCTACTACCAACTGAGCTATGGCGGATTAAAGCTAAGCGACTTCCATATCTCACAGGGGGCAACCCCCAACTACTTCCGGCGTTCTAGGGCTTAACTTCTGTGTTCG
>NZ_CAMHZL010000011.1:0-65053 GCF_946190155.1 Streptococcus mitis | reverse complement strand
TGTTACCGCCGTGAAAAGGCGGTGTCTTAACCCCTTGACCAACGGACCTGAGTTGTTTTCAACTCTTACTATTATACAGACTTTTTCAGACTTGTCAACTACTTTTTCTGTTTTTTTCTTTTTTTTGCATAGCTTCTTACCGAGTACGGATATCAAACTCCTTAAACACAATACGTAAGTCTCTTAATACTCTTTGACGCCCTCGGAAGCGTTCATTTCTTAAGACGCGTTCTAACTCTTCTTGTTTGTCTTTACTTTGTTTGTTTCTATAATCTCTTAGTATCTCATGAAAGAGATAATACTCATCTAGCCAGAGACCTCCCTCGCTTATACGATGACTAATCTCACCTACTTCTTCATAAGGTTCTTTATCATATCTACGCTTCTGGCTTTCTTGTTTACGGATATAGTCTAAAATTCGATTACGGAATTTAGTTTTGAAGTATTTACGTAAACGAGGAATATCTTCTCCCAGCTCTTCTTCTCTACTAATCAATTCATGTAAACAAATCATACCCTCTTGGTCCCAATCCGATAGCTCCCATAAATGAAGGTAATATTCATTTCTACACTTATACACAATTCCCTGGACTTCTTTATACAATTCTTTAAACATAACGTCCCCCTTTCTAGATACACTCTAACAGATTCAGAATCACTTTTGTCCCATTTCATCCATTCTGCACTCTTTAGCTCCTCAACTGCACAAAAAAGAGAGGGCATGCCTCTCTCAGGGTTATAATTCTGCAATTTGGTTTAGGTTTACTTCTGCAACTGTGTCATTACCAAATATAGAAATAATCATCTTCACTTTATTGTTATCAATCTCTGTAATCTTACCAGTATAGTCTGCAAAAGCACCATCAATGATACGTACAGTTTGACCAACTTCAACATCGATATCAAACTCTTGTACAGTTTGTCCCATAGAAACCAAGATATCACGGATTTCTTGTTCCAATAATGGAGTTGGTTTTGATCTATTTCCGTGAGATCCGACGAATCCTGTAACGTTTGGTGTGTTTCGGACAACAAACCAAGCTTCATCTGTCATGACCATTTCTACAAGAACATAACCTGGAAAGCGATTTTCTTCCACTTCTTTTCTCTTTCCATTTTTTTCAACTTGCACTGTTTGTGTTGGAATTTCAACACGTAGAATGTTATCCAACATATTGTAGGTTTGTGCACGTTGTAATAGATTTTCTTTTACCTTATTTTCATAACCAGAATAAGTTTGTAAAACAAACCATCCTTTATCAAAACTATCCATGATACTTCCTTTCATAATAGAAGATTTCTAGCGTGAATAACTCCACAGGTCTTCTAAAAAATGTTAATAAATCGAATCAAACCTGAAACAATCAACTTGTCAAAAATATAAATAATCACAACAAAGAAAGCAGTGTATTCCATGATAGAACGAAAATCTCTCCAGCTTTCCTTGCGAGTTGGCCATGTTGTGTCTTTAAGAAGTCTAAAAATATCTCCAATAAAACGCATCGCTCTCTCCTATCTCGTTTCTCTGTGTGTAGTGTACTTACCACAATGTTTACAAAATTTATTTACTTCTAGTCGTGTTGGCTTGGGGTTTCCGCTGATCTTGATTGAATAGTTTCTTGAACCACAAACCGCACAAGCTAGGCTTGCTTTTTTTAGTGCCATAACGCCTCCATCTTATCTATTATAACAAGAAAGCCAGGCTTTGACAAGCATCTTAACGAAATAGATTGACTACCGAATCCCATATTGTTTGAGCTTTTTCCTTAATCTTCGCATCCGAGATAGCACGACTGGCCTCATCCACTAGATTTTGTGCACGACTTCTAATATCAGAAAGGCTATTATCCGCCTGATTTTCTTCATTACTCTGTACTTGATTTCTTGTATTGGCTGGTGCAATTCCATTTTGCTTATACGCATTTTCAACTGTAAAGGTACTTCCTGGCGTATAAGGTAAAATGGTATTAGCAATGTTTCTAAAGACATGAGCTGCACCGTTTGAAGTAGATCCTGCTAGATAGTGATTTTCATCAGTGGTAGGGAAACCAAGCCAGTGACTAATCACTACATCCGGAGTATAACCAATTACCCACTGGTCACTTGTGTATTCCGGATTGAAAACAGCTTCAGTTGTTCCAGTTTTTCCTGCCATGACATAGTCTGCAGGCGATGAACT
Organism: Streptococcus mitis; assembly: GCF_946190155.1. Classification (GTDB taxonomy): domain Bacteria; phylum Bacillota; class Bacilli; order Lactobacillales; family Streptococcaceae; genus Streptococcus; species Streptococcus mitis_CL. The sequence continues at coordinate 62,874 of NZ_CAMHZL010000011.1, read as the reverse complement.
AATACCTGTTCCGTTTGTAAATGTTCCCAACATCATACTGGTCATCTTGTCAGCTACAGACTTATCAATCACCCGTTTTTGTGAATTTTTATGGCTCGCAATGACCTGACCACTAGCATTTTCAATTCTACTAATAAAATGAGCTTCCGGCATTAATCCTTCATTTGCAAAGGCAGCATATGCTTGAGCCATTTGAAGAGGGTTGGTTTCAACACCGCTTCCCAAGGCGACACCAAGAACACGATCGACTTTTTCCATGTTGAGTCCGAATTTCTCGCCCGCCTCAAAAGCCTTATCAATGCCCAAATCATTAACAGTGGCAACAGCAGGTAGATTAAGCGATTCTGCCAGGGCTTGATACATAGGAACTTCTGGACTCGTTTTGATCCCTGCATAGTTATCAACCTTATAGCTGTCATACTGCATGGTATGGTTATCCAACTGCTTATTCAAAGCCCAGCCAGCTTCAACTGCAGGCGTATAAACAACTAAAGGCTTAATTGTAGAACCAGGGCTACGTTTTGATTGAGTTGCATAGTTGAAATTCCGGAATCCAGTTTTATCATTGCCAGCAACCTGACCGACAACTCCACGAACTCCACCTGTTTTCGGTTCGAGAGCTACACTTCCTGATTGAGCAAATGTTCCATCCTCTGCCCTCGGAAATAGCGATGTATTTTCATAGACAACCTGCATATTTGCTTGGTAGTTTTGGTCCAGCTCTGTATAAATGCGGTAGCCATTATTGACAATTTCTTCCTCTGTTAGATTATACTTGGAAACGGCTTCGTTAACCACCGCATCAAAGTAAGAAGGATAGCGGTAATCTGAGATTTTTCCTTCATACTGATCGTGCAATTGCGAAGTCATATCAACTTCTGCAGCTTCGGTTTCTTGGTTTTTATCAATGTAACCCGCTGCAAGCATATTTTGCAAGACAGTATCACGACGATTGGTAGAATCTTCTACGGAATTCAAGGGATTATACAGTTCCGGTCCTTTGAGCATCCCTGCCAGAGTCGCAGCTTGATCCAAACTCACTTCTGACGCAGAAACTCCAAAGTATTTCTTACTCGCATCTTCTACCCCCCACACACCATTTCCAAAATAAGCATTGTTAAGGTACATTGTTAGAATTTGATCCTTACTATATTTTTTTGTTAATTCTAAGGCAAGGAAAAATTCTTTCGCTTTTCTCTCAACAGTTTGATCCTGTGATAGATAGGCGTTTTTGGCCAGCTGTTGGGTAATAGTAGAACCACCACCTGAACGACCAGCAGTGATAATCGCCAAGAAGAAACGACCATAGTTAATCCCGTCATTTTTATAGAAAGAACGGTCTTCTGTCGCAATAACGGCGTTCTGCAAATTTTTACTGATATCAGTCAATTCAACATAAGTTCCTTTTTGACCAGACAAGGCACCAGCCTCCTTTTCTTCACGGTCAAAAATGAGAGTTCGAGTTTTCAAGGCATTTTGCAAATCATTGACATTGGTTGACTTGGCTACAGCAAACAAATAGGTTCCAACTAGCAAGCCTGCACTCAAACCTAGTATAAGGACAATCTTTGTTAGATGATAGCGACGCCAGAATTTTCGAATCGGACCCACTTGGGCTAATTTTTTTCGATCACTGCGAGAACGACGCAAGCTAGTAGACCCAGAATCCTCTGATTCACTTGTTTCTTTTTTAAAAAGAGAAAGAAATTTCTCAAACAATTTATCTAATTTCATGCGTTTATTTTATCATCTTCATCATAGGAAGACAAGAATTTAGCTATTTCCTATCCAAATAGGGCTTTTTTTGTTACAATATCTGTATGCAATTCACATTTACATTACCAGACTCTCTACTTCAAATGACGGTAAAGCAATTACTTGAGGAACAACTCCTCATCCCTAGAAAAATCCGTCATTTTTTGAGAATCAAGAAACATATTTTGATAAATCAAGAAGAAGTCCACTGGAACGAGATGGTAAATCCTGGAGATGTTTGCCAGTTAACTTTTGACGAGGAAGATTATCCCGAAAAAGAAATTCCTTGGGGCAACCCAAACCTCGTTCAAGAAGTTTATCAAGATCAACATTTGATTATTGTGAACAAACCAGAGGGGATGAAAACGCATGGTAATCAGCCAAACGAAATCGCCCTTCTTAACCATGTCAGTGCCTATGTTGGCCAAACCTGCTATGTCGTTCATCGTCTGGACATGGAAACCAGTGGTTTGGTTCTCTTTGCCAAAAATCCTTTTATCCTGCCTATTCTCAATCGCTTACTGGAGAAAAAAGAGATTTCTAGGGAATACTGGGCACTAGTTGATGGAAATATCAGCAGCAAAGAGCTTGTTTTCAGGGACAAAATCGGACGTGATCGCCATGATCGCAGAAAGCGAATAGTTGATACAAAAAATGGACAATATGCTGAAACGCATGTAAGCAGATTAAAGCAATTTCCAAACAAAACTTCCTTGGTTCGTTGCAAGCTAAAGACAGGTAGAACACATCAAATTCGTGTGCACCTTTCGCATCATAACTTCCCGATCCTAGGTGACCCTCTCTATAATAGTAAATCAAAATCAAGTCGGCTTATGCTTCATGCCTTTCGACTTTCCTTTACCCATCCACTTACTTTAGAAAAATTAAGTTTCACTGCCCTTTCAGATACCTTTGAAAAAGAATTAAAAAAGAATGGATGATTGTCGTGCCATCCATTTTTCCATATAAGAAAAGCAAGACCAAGAGGCCTTGCTTTTTATCGACTCAAGAATTATTTAGCGATTTTTGCGAAGTATTCAAGAGTACGAACAAGTTGTGCAGTGTATGACATTTCGTTGTCGTACCATGATACAACTTTAACCAATTGTTTACCGTCAACGTCAAGAACTTTAGTTTGAGTTGCGTCAAACAATGAACCGTAAGACATACCTACGATATCTGAAGATACGATTGGATCTTCTGTGTAACCGTATGATTCGTTTGAAGCTGCTTTCATAGCTGCGTTCACTTCATCAACAGTAACGTTCTTTTCAAGAACTGCTACCAATTCAGTAACTGATCCAGTTGGAGTTGGAACGCGTTGTGCAGATCCGTCAAGTTTACCGTTCAATTCTGGGATTACAAGACCGATAGCTTTTGCAGCACCAGTTGAGTTAGGAACGATGTTTGCAGCACCAGCGCGAGCACGGCGAAGATCACCACCACGGTGTGGTCCGTCAAGGATCATTTGGTCACCAGTGTAAGCGTGGATAGTAGTCATCAATCCTTCAACAACACCAAAGTTGTCTTGAAGAGCTTTAGCCATTGGAGCCAAGCAGTTTGTAGTACATGAAGCACCTGAGATAACTGTTTCAGTACCGTCAAGAACGTCGTGGTTAGTGTTGAATACAACTGTTTTAACGTCGTTTCCACCAGGAGCAGTGATAACAACTTTTTTAGCTCCACCTTTAAGGTGTTTTTCAGCTGCTTCTTTCTTAGCAAAGAAACCAGTAGCTTCAAGAACGATTTCTACACCGTCAGTAGCCCAGTCGATTTGTTCTGGATCACGTTCAGCAGAAACTTTAACGAATTTACCGTTAACTTCGAATCCACCTTCTTTAACTTCAACAGTACCGTCGAAACGACCTTGAGTTGTGTCGTATTTCAACAAGTGTGCAAGCATAACTGGATCTGTAAGGTCGTTGATGCGTGTAACTTCAACACCTTCTACGTTTTGGATACGACGGAAAGCAAGACGACCGATACGTCCGAAACCGTTAATACCAACTTTAACTACCATTAGTGATTTCCTCCTTATGAAAATCATGAAATTTTTATTGTGAAAAGAGTAACTTGAATCACTACAAATCACCTTTCAACAAACCTATTATATAACTATTTAAATTTAATTGCAAGTACGGGCATTGTTTTTCTATGTCAGTTTCTTTTTAAGGCTATAAATCAAGAACTCCCTTACTATTCATATCGTAGCGATTCTACAGGATCCATTTTACTAATTTTACGTGCTGGGAAGTAGGCTGAGACATAACCAAGTAATAGAGCGAAAGCTAGAGTTCCTAAAATAGATAGAAGATTTAATTCAAAAACCTTAGTGATGGATGGGTAAAAGTGATTTACAACCGCATTCGCCAAACTTCCCACCCCTTGTGCAACCAAAAATGCCAGCAGTAAGGCAATACCTACAATCCAGATAGCCTCGTAAATAAAAATTCCTTTGACATCACGATTTTGATAACCAACTGCCTTCATGACGCCTATTTCCTTAGAACGTTGCATGATATTGATGTAAATGATGATACCAATCATGACTGCTGCTACCACAATAGCTTGTGATGAAAGTACAATCAACAATCCCTGAATGACACGAATAAAAGTAATCACAATATCAAGAACCTTCTGTTGAGAAAGAACAGTATACTTCTTGTTTTTCTGAAATTCTTCTGTTATCGCTTTTGTTTGTGATGGATCTTTGAGTTCCAAGATAAAATAAGATACAGCTTTTGTAAATCCAGCTTCTTTCAAAATCATTTCCATTTGATGAGACGGCATGAAACTGTTGCTGTCCTCCATGTCATCTTCATCATTGATTACACGTACAATCTTCGTTTGAAATTGAGCAGTCTTGCTAGCTTCGGCAGCATTTTCTACAATACTTGCTGAGACTGATTTGCCAATAACATCACTAGCTGTCAGATTTTTTCCTGTCTGTTCATTCCAACTTTTTAGTAAACTGATTGGAATCGTTAATCCTTGTTCATTTGTATCAGTATAGAGGGAACCGGCTAATACTTTTTCCGCCTCATTACTACTAACAGAGATACTTGTATCCTCATAGAGACTCACTACTTGAGCATAAGAAGGCATCGTTTGACTCAGGTCTATTTCTTGCCCATCTATAGTAATATTTGACATGGTCATACCAAAAGGACTCTCCAAATATTTAATAGCTTCTTTCCCAACTGTATCCGTGATATAGTTCTTATCATCTTGATTCAAAAAGCCTCGTCCAGCATTCTCTGTATTTAAAGCAATCTGAACTTGAGAAGGAATTTGACCTCCATTCGTATTTTCATCAATCATCGAAATCAAAGCATTTCCCAAGCCAAAAGAAATTAAGACTCCTACAAAACCGATTGAGGTTGCTAGCGCAATCAATAGGTTACGCCACTTTCTTTCCATAAAGTTATTTAAAGAAAGTTTGAATTTATTTTTCAATGATAATCCTTTATTTTTTGACTTCTTCAACGACTTCACCATCCTTCATTTTGATAATCACGTCTGCATATTCAGCAACCTCTGGATTATGGGTTACAATCAATACTGTTTTCCCTGTTTGGGCTAAATTTTTAAATACCTCCAATACCATTTCTTGGGATTGAGAATCCAGCGAACCCGTTGGCTCATCTGCTACAATCATATCTGGCTGATTTACCAGTGCACGCGCGATTGCTACGCGTTGCTTTTGCCCACCAGAAAGCTGTTTAACATTTTTAGCCATAAAAGGCTCCATGCCCAAGTTACTTAATTGCTCCTTTGCAATCATTGTCATCTCCCTGTCAGATAAATCTTTGACATAGAGAGGTAGCTTGACATTGTCCAAGACAGACTGATGAGGAATGAGGTTAAAGTTTTGAAACACAAATCCAATCTTATCTTTACGAAATTGAGTTAGTTCAATCTCTGATAAGTCACGGAGGGATTCCCCTTTAAATTCTAAAACTCCTTCATATTGTCTGTCTAAACCGCTGATGATGTTTAGCAAGCTAGTTTTGCCACAGCCTGACGGTCCGTAAATCGCTGTAATTTTACCTTTTGCAATCTGCAGGTTAATATTTCTTAGAGCCTGCTCTTGATGTTTACCGTCCAAAGTGTAAAACTTTGAAATATTTTTAATGGATAAAATGGACATTCTTTCCCCCTTATTTAAAACTGTTATCGTCATACATCATACTGATAGAAAATCCTTCAAGCTACATCAGCGCTGATTTACCCTTTAAGCCTACTACTTAGAACTTTCTCTCTATTCCCTAGTTTGCTTCTGGATGTATATCAAGTAAAATTCATTTTAACAAAAAAGCGACATTTCTCCAATGACAGAAATGTCACTCCTATAAACCCTTTAATGATATCTTTCTAGATCCTCGGCCCATTCATTATCTAAACTAACGATTAACTTCTCATTACCAAACATCCTCGCCATCATTTTTGCTTCTTCATACTTTTGTTTTGCTGTATCATAGTCGGTATGAATATAATATTTCCACTCCACCATCAAGACAATCGGTTGCTTTTGGAAATCTCGTGTTTTCTGCCCTATTTTATTTAAGGTCTCAACCGCTCTCTTAAAATAATGAAACAGCCCCATAATTTCTATACAAGTTAAAGAAGCTAACAAGGAATCTCTAAGCAAGTTCAAACGATCGAACTCTATCTTATCAACCTGAGAACTTAATTTGTCATGAAAACAAAGAATGGTTTCATGCTCAGATTCTTTTATCTCACCCACATTTAAACCATCCATTAACTGACAGTTGAAATACAGTCTCAATTTCAACAAGTCCACGGCTTTATATACATCTCTGGATAGTAAGTCTTGAAGACCGTCCTCAATCACACCGCTTCCGTATAAGGAATTACTAGTCGCCCTCACCTCATCTATGGCTTGAAGACAATCCACTATCACTTTCTCATCACGTGGCAAATCATCATAAAAACATTCAAAAATCTCATCGAAATATTCTTCCTTCTGCTCCTGCAACTCCTTGTCTCCATAGTCAGGGTGATGTAAAAGAAAGTACTTTAATTCTTGGTAACGCTTGGGTAATTCCTTATAGTCTGGCATCAAGACATAGGACGGAATTTCTAATCGATCTGCAATATATTCTAGTGTTTTTATCGTCGGGCGAAATTCTCCTTTTTCAATGCGCACTAACTGACGGACTGACAGTTCTGACTCATCTCCACAAAAAACAGGGCGTCTAAGTCCTTTCTCTTCTCTAAGAAGTCTTACCTTTTCCCCTAGCTCATTCATCTCTTACATTTCTCCCTCGCATGATTATAAAAGATTTGATTTTCAAATAAATATATGCGATGATTATACCATTTTTCAAATAGAATTACAAAAAAGAGACAGGATAACTCCTGCCTCTAGGCTGATAACAATTATTTACGGCGTCCTGGTCTTTCTTTGTAACCATAGTAAGAATCTTCGATGATTTCTTGCATGTGGTCAACCATTGGAAGACGTGGGTTAGCTGGTGAACATTGGTCTTCATAAGCAAGGAAGGCCAATTCACGAGAATGTTCTTTCCATTCTTTTTCATCGATTCCTTGTGCTTTGAAGTTCATTTGGATACCTACGCGCTCACCAAGTTCGTAGACAGCTTTTGCGTAAGATTCCACACCTTCTTCTGGAGTAGAAGCTGGAAGGCCAAGCATGCGTGCGATATCTTGGTATTTTTCATCTGCACGGTAGTAGTTGTACTTAGGCCATGTTGCTGTCTTAGCTGGACGTGTACCGTTGTAGCGGATGACGTATGGAAGCAAGATAGCATTAGTACGACCGTGGATTGTGTGGAATTGCGCACCAATCTTATGGGCCATTGAGTGAGAAATACCTAGGAAGGCATTGGCAAAGGCCATACCAGCAATTGTTGAAGCGTTATGCATTTTCTCACGTGAGTGGAAGTCTGCATTCTTAACTGAGCTTTCAAGGTTTTCAAATACAAGTTTGATGGCTTGAAGTGCAAGACCGTCAGTGTAGTCGCTAGCCATTTGTGATACGTAAGCTTCAGTCGCGTGGGTCAATACGTCCATACCAGTGTCCGCTGCAACAAATCCAGGAACTGTCAATACCAAGGCAGGGTCTACGATTGCCACAGTTGGTGTCAATGAGTAGTCAGCGATTGGGTATTTACGGTTGTTTGCTTTATCAGAGATAACGGCAAATGGTGTTACTTCAGATCCTGTACCAGATGTTGTTGGGATTGCGATGAATTTAGTCTTCTTACCAAGCAATGGGAATTTGAAGGCACGTTTACGGATATCCATGAATTTTTGAACAAGGTCACGGAAGTCCACTTCGGGTTGTTCGTAGAAGAGCCACATTACTTTAGCAGCATCCATTGGTGAACCACCACCAAGAGCGATGATTGTATCTGGTTTGAAGGCACGCATAATCTCAGTACCACGTTCAACTGTAGTGATATCTGGATCCGGTTCTACATCTGCAAAGATTTGGTAAACCACCTTATTGCGACGAAGGTCAAGCTGTTCGATGATACGATCAAGGAAGCCAAGCTCTACCATAGCGTGGTCAGTAACGATCATGACACGCTCAACGTCACGACATTTTTGAAGGTATTGAATTGAATCACGTTCAAAGTATGTTTTTGAAGGAAGTTTCATCCATTGCATGTTATTTCTCCGTCTTCCGACTTTTTTGATATTCAAGAGGTTAATGGCGCTAACGTTATCCCCAACTGAGTTACGTCCGTAAGAACCACATCCGAGTGTCAATGATGGCAAGAAGGCATTGTAAACGTCCCCGATACCACCGAAAGTAGAAGGTGAGTTACAGATAACACGAATAGCTTTAACAGCTTTACCAAATTCTTTAGTCAATTCTTCGTCAGCTGTGTGGATAGCTGCTGAGTGTCCAAGACCGTTAAATTCAACCATTTGACGAGCCTTAGTAATACCATCTTCACGGCTTTCAGATTTCAAAACTGCGATAACTGGTGACAATTTTTCACGAGTCAATGGCTCATTTTCACCAACTTCTTTACATTCAGCAGCAAGAATGTTTGTTCCTTCTGGAACTGTAAATCCTGCTTGTTCTGCAATCCAAGTTGCTGGTTTACCAACGATGTCAGCATTCAATTTTGCACCAGCACAGTTTTTGCTGTTTGCTTTCACGCCGAAGCAGAATTCTTCAAGAAGTGCTTTTTCTTTTTTGTTTACAAAGTAAGTGTGGTATGATTTGAACTCTGCTACAAATTCATCGTAAATTTCTTTGTCAATGATAACCGCTTGCTCTGAGGCACAGACCATACCGTTGTCAAATGATTTAGACATGACGATATCGTGTGCAGCTTGGCGAATGTTTGCTGATTTTTCAACATAAGCTGGAACGTTTCCGGCACCTACTCCAAGAGCTGGTTTACCACATGAGTATGCAGCTTTAACCATGGCATTACCACCTGTTGCAAGGATTGTTGCAACACCTTCGTGGTTCATCAGCGCACTAGTTGCTTCCATAGATGGTTCAGTAATCCACTGTACACAGTTTTCAGGAGCACCTGCTTTAATCGCAACATCACGAACGATTTGAGCTGCGTGAGCTGATGATTCTTGAGCTGATGGGTGGAAGGCAAAGACGATTGGATTACGGGTCTTCAATGAAATCAATGCCTTAAAGATTGCTGTTGATGTTGGGTTTGTTGTTGGAGTGATACCACAAACAACGCCAACTGGTTCAGCGATAAGGGTCAAACCTGTTACATCGTCTTCTTCGATAACACCAACTGTTTTAGTGTGGCGCATGTTGTTTACTACGTGTTCACAAGCAAATAAGTTCTTAGTTGCTTTGTCTTCAAATACACCACGTCCTGTTTCTTCATAGGCATGTAGAGCCAATTCTCCGTGGGCATCCAAAGCTGCCACTGACGCTTTAGCTACGATGTAGTCGACCTGTTCTTGGTCGAGTTTACGCATTTCCTCAAGAGCAACTAAAGCTTTTTGCACCAAGCCGTCGACATGCTTTTCAGCAGCGAGTTTCTTTTCTTCTGGTGTCACAGTTTTTTTATCAGCCATATTTTCCTCCATAGCTTTCAAGGATTGATATCCTTTGTTAATTTTTTCACAAGTTTATTATAACGCATTATTTCAACTTTGTAAACAGTTTCATAAACATTTCACAAAGAATTTTTTATTGTTTGTGAATTTTTTCTCATTTTCTTTACTTATCACGTTTTTTCTTTAGAGTTTGTGAAAATTATTTCAAAATTTTTTTATTTCACAAACTTACTTGGAAGAGGGATTTGGAAAGAGATAGATTTTCTAGTAAGCGCTTACTTAAGCATTCTAACAATACCTCCTGTGATAAGGAGGCTTTATTTTTGTTGAAAAACGCCTTGTTTAAAAGTCCCTTCATAAACGACTTCTTGTTCTGTTGTTAGTTTCCCTTTTCCTTCAACCTGACCATTTACAAAATCACCTTCGTAGGTCCAGCCTTCTTTAGATTGAAAGGTACCTTTTCCGTTGAAGGCTCCATTGTTGAAACCACCAGTATACTGGTCCCCATTTTGGAAAGTAATGGTACCTTGGCCATTCATTTTACCACGTACAAGACTGCCGTCGTAAACAATCGTTCCATTATCAAGCTTTAGAACACCTTTTCCGGGAATATTTAGAAAAAAGACGAGTACAGCACAAAAAACAATCGTAACTACTGCCAAAAGCTCTAAACGTGGACGAGTCAGATAGACACGATACTTTTCGTAAAAATTCTTAAGATTTTCCATCTTCACTCTCCTTTTCTAAACGTTCTAACCAAGCTTGACAACCCTCTTGAACACGCTGATAGGTTTCTTCAAAATCTCCTGTATACCAAGGATCTGGAACACTTTCATATGCAAATGAGTAAATCTTATCTTGACAGTCTACTGGACACATCTGACGTAAGTCAGAAACATTTGAAGCGTCCATTCCGATAATATAATCAAAGGCTTCAAAATCTTCCTTACTAATTTGAAGCGATGTTTTGGCTTTGTCGTAAGGAATCTGATACTGTTGAAAAATCCCTTGCGTTCCCTTATGAATCTGATTGCCATGTTCCCAAGAAGAAGTCGCTCGACTTTGGATTTCATAATTATCTGTCATTGATTTCATAACAAACTCGGCCATAGGACTACGGCAAATATTCCCCAGACAGACAAAGACTAGTTTTTTCATCCCATTTCCTTTCTTTTATAGAAAAACGGGAGTTAGTAATCCCGTCTTATTTTTCAATTGCACCTTCGAGTGAAGCTGTTTCTTTCAGCGGTAGTACTGTCTTGATAGCAGCTAGTTCAAAAGTCAAGTAAACTCCATCTACATCAAGAACAATCGTTCTCTTCTCCGTATCTACTTCATCAACTGTTCCGTAAAGTCCACCGATTGTAATCACTTCATAGCCCTTTTGTAGTTTGTTTAAGCTTTCCATACGTTTTTGTGCTTGTTTCTTTTGAGAGCGTTGCATAAAGAACATCAAGCCTAACATCGCCACAAGCATGATTAAAAATGTATAATTTGGATTCATTTTCTTCTCCTTTGTCTTTTACATAGGACTACTATATCAAATTTCAGCTACTTTTACAAGATTGTACCTTGCTTTTCTAACAAGAAAAACCAGAGCTTGCGCCCTGATTTTTAGGATTATTTCAAATTTTGAACGACTTTTACAAGATTTTCGACGGTAAAGCCATATTCTGCCAATACTTTTGGTGCTGGGGCAGAGGCTCCAAAGGTATCAATACCAAGAACAGCACCATCTAGTCCAACATATTTGTACCAGTTTTGAGTTGCACCCATTTCGACTGCAACACGACGGCGAACTGCATTTGGAAGAATTTCTTCCTTGTATGCTGCATCTTGTTTATCAAAGACATCTGTAGATGGCATGCTGACTACACGGACTTTTGCTCCTTGACTAGCCAATTCTTTGGCAGCTGAGACAGCAAGATTAACCTCTGAACCTGTTGCAATCAAGATGGTATCAAAGTCGGCTGCATTTTCATAGACAACATAAGCACCTTTAGCAACCTTGTCGAAGTCTGTTCCCTCTTCAACAGTCAAGTTTTGACGTGTCAAGACAAGGGCAGTTGGTGTTTTCTCACTTGTCACTGCAAGGTACCAAGCTGCTTGCGTTTCACGCGCATCTGCTGGACGGAAAACATTTAGATTTGGCATAGCACGAAGACCTGCTAAGTGCTCAACTGGTTCGTGCGTTGGACCATCTTCCCCTACCGCAATAGAATCGTGGGTAAAGACATAAGTCACAGGAAGACCTTGCAAGGCTGACAAGCGAACAGCTGCCTTCACATAGTCAGAGAAGACGAAGAAAGTTCCACCGTATACACGAAGTCCACCGTGAAGGGCCATCCCGTTCAAGATCGTTCCCATTGCAAATTCACGAACACCAAACTGAATGTTACGGTTCAAGCGATTAGCATCGTCTTGAAGTCCGTCAGTCTTGATATAAGTCATGTTTGAGTGAGCTAGGTCAGCTGATCCACCTAAGAAGGTTGGTAACTTAGCTGCCACAACGTTCAAAGCATCCTGACTCGAGTTACGAGTTGCTTGAGAAAAACCATTTTCTAAGACTGGGAAGTCTGCTGGAGTCACTTCAACTGGATCACGTCCATCAATAATGGCTTCTACTTCTGCAGCCAGTTCTGGATGAGCCTTTTTATAGTTAGCAACTAATTTAGTCCAAGCTTCATAAGCTGATGCGCCACGATCTGCAACATTTTCTTTGAAATCAGCATAAACTTCAGCTGGAATTTCAAATGGTTCATAATCCCAACCAAGTGCTTGGCGAGTTGCTGCAGTTTCATCTGCTCCAAGAGGAGCACCGTGTACGGCATTAGTTCCTTGTTTGTTTGGAGAACCGTATCCAATAACCGTCTTCACTTCAATCAAAGATGGTTTGCCTGAAGCTTTAGCTGTTTCGATAGCAGCTTGGATTGCTTCCAAGTCTGTTCCATCTTCAACCAAGGCAGTATGCCAACCGTAGGCATTGTAACGGTCACGAACACTTTCTGTAAAGGAATCCTTTGTCTCACCATCCAAGTTGATGTCATTTGAATCATAAAGGACAACCAACTTATCAAGTTTTTGCAGACCTGCGTATGAAGCCGCCTCACTTGAGACACCTTCCATCAAGTCTCCGTCTCCACAGATAACGTAAGTATAGTGGTCAAAGATATTGTAGCCTTCGCGGTTATATTTGGCTGCCAAAAATCGTTCTGCTTGGGCAAAACCAGTGGCAGTTGAAATCCCTTGACCTAAAGGACCTGTTGTAGCATCAATTCCTGCTGTATGGCCAAATTCTGGGTGACCTGGTGTTTTTGAACCCCATTGACGGAAGCTCTTGATCTCATCCATGCTGACATCTTCAAAACCAGAAAGATGAAGAAGGGCATAAAGGAGCATTGAACCATGGCCTGCTGAAAGAATAAAGCGGTCACGGTTAATCCAGTTTGGTTGAGCTGGATTGATACGAAGTTGTTTTGTAAAGAGGCTGTATGCCATCGGAGCCGCTCCCATAACAACACCTGGGTGACCTGAGTTGGCTTTGTTGATAGCGTCAATACCTAGGAAACGAATTGCATTAACAGATAGATTTGACATAGAATTTCCTTTCTATTTGAGGTGATTAGTGAATCACACATTCTATTTTACTATTATATGAAAAAATACATAGAATAGCAATTAAACAATTCGACGCTAGATAAGTCTCCTATTTTCTACTCTCTTGTCGCCTGATAGTAGGGAAGTAAGCGTTCATAAGCATCTTCTAATTTTTCTAAAATCACTTCTAATGATTGGGTTTCTACAAAAGAAACATCTGCTTTAACTAACACTTTTCGGATTTCTTGACCGCCTATCTTCTCGACTAAGATCTGACGATTTTCTTCGTTCGCCTCCCACCGTTGACTTTGGCCATCAGAGTAGACTAGATAATAAATCCCTTCAACGGTTGGAATTTCTAAAACTTTGGCCTGCTTGCCTAGAGTTTGCTCATCTTTCTTGCGCTCGATGAAACTGACTTCTAAGGAAATACCAAAATCAGAGGGTACTCCATACAAACGAAGAGCCAACATAGGTTCTGTCACTTTCCCCTCACGCTGTAGATAAACCCAGAAGTGCGGTCGCAAGCGCTGCGCTTGGTTCATCCACTGGCTAGTCTGTTGGAGTTGCCATTTTGGATGGCTTGCTTGAAAGGCTTTGGCTAGCTCTGTAAAAGCCTTTCGTGCCTCTTGACCTTTGTGGCGCAATTCCAGCATTTTCTCTCGTTCTTCTCCTGCTCTATCAGGATTACGGTACTGCAAACCAGCAAAGTCTAAATAATCTCTTATCTTATTCAACATTAGTTTAATCTCCTCCAGCTAGCAAAAAATCAGGATAACCCTGATTTTGTTTATTCTGTATCTACAACGACATAGCGATTTGGCTCATCACCTTCAGAGTAACTGGTCACGCCATCCATACGTGAAATAATACGATGGATAATCTTGCGTTCGCTATTCGACATTGGATCTGTCTGATGACTGCGCCCTTCTTCTAAAACACGAGTCGCCAATTTTTGAGCATAGGTCTGCAAGACTTCTGCACGATGTTCAACATAATCATTGACATTAATAGTAATGTAGAAGGTTCTTGAATAGCGGTTATAAAGATAATTTTGAGCCAATAGTTGCAAGGCCTTCAAAACTTTACCATGATAACCAATAATACGCCCTGGCTCATTTGTATCAATTTGTAAATTGATGCTACGACGGTTATAATCATTTGAAATCGTCGCCTCAACGTCCATATCATCAATGATTGTCTGGACATAAGTCGTTACTTCCGTAGCTACTTGTTCAATATCAAAGCTCGGTTCCACCTTTAAGCCCAAATCTTCTAATTCTTGACTTTCAGTTTGTTCAGCTTGACTCTCAACAGTAGGAATTTCTACTTCTTCTCCTAGGCCAGCTTCTTCAAGCTGTAATTCATTTAAAATCTCAATATGCCCAGTTTCTTCTAAGATGGTGCTTGCATGTTTTTCATTTTTCAAGATTTCAGCCTTGACTTCATCAGAAACCCCTTGGCCTTCTTCTTCAATCTTTTTAATTGCTTCAACAACATGCCCCAAATCAACGGTTGCTTCACTGACCGTTTTGACCGGTTCATTTTGTTCATTGATTTCTTTAGGAACACCCTTAATAGCTTGTTGATTTGCTTTAATGACAGTTGTTTCACTAATAGCATCGATATCCACTTGGGCTGGTTTTTTACCAAATAAACCAAGAAACCCTTTTTTCTCACGAGAAATGACTTTGATGTGAGCCTTCAATCTTGGGATATCTAATTCTTTCAATCCTTTCTGGATTGCTTCTTCAACAGTTGAACCTGTAAATACTACCATTACCAGATTCCTCCTTATTATTTCGTTTTCTGAGCCTTTTTCTTGGCTTTTCTTTTTCTATTTTCCAAATCTTTCTGTGCCTGAGCTACAGCCTCGCGCTCTGCGATAATCTTGAATGGATTGTTCAAGAAATAGGTTTGCAAGACTTGATAAGCGTTGGACACTGTCCAGTAGAGGGCGACTCCACCTGGTGCATAAACTGCAAAGATAAAAATCAAGACTGGAATCCCATACATCATCGCAGTCGTAGCGCCATTACGCTCAGACAAGGCTTTATTAGACAGCCAAGTACTTAAAAAAGTGAATACAGCTGCTAAAATCGGAAGAACAAGGGTTGTATCCACACCACCAAGGTTAATCCATAAGAAATGACCTGTCTTTAAAAAGTCAACTCTTGATAGAGCTTGGAACAAGGCCAAGATAACCGGCATCTGAATCAAAATCGGCCAAAGAGAATCTGACTGTCTGACACCCATTTCTTTAAAGACTTTACGCATTTCTTGCTCTAGCTTGGTTCTGCTTTCCATATCTCGACCTGGATATTGTTCTCGAAGCGCCTTAATGCGTGGTTGAGCTTCCTGCATTTTTCTAGAAGCCACCATTTGCACTTGAAAGACTGGCAAGAGAACTGTACGAATCAAGACCGTAAAGAGAATAATCCCCACTCCGATGCTGATATCAAATGATAAAAAGCGAATAATTTCCGCAAAGAAGTAAACAAATTTACTCCAAAAATCAGCCGAATTGGCTGTAATATCGCTAGTTGTCCCATTAGTCGCACAGGCTGTCATGATCAATAGAGACAGTCCTAGCAAACTAGTCAACTGTAGTTTCTTTTTCACTCCCATTTCCTTCCTGGTAAATCTTTGATAATTTTAATACGTGGAGTAGATTTTTCTCCATCTCTGCGTATCCCAAGGTTTCAACCCCTTTTCGAGCAATGACAACAAAGTCGACATCTTCTACCAGACTCCCTTTTGCATTCTGGATAATATGCCGAATCCGTCGCTTAATCTGATTTCTAGTGACGGCATTCCCCAGCTTTTTACTAACTGATAGACCTACTCGAAAATGGTTTTTCTGGTTTTCTAATTGGTAGACAACAAATTTTCGGTTAGCAAAACTGGTTCCTTCCTTGAAAATCGCCTTAAAATCTTTCTCTCTTTTTACACGAAAGTTTTTCTTCAAAACTCAACTCCATCTATTAAATTACTACTATTATACCATATTTTTCAAAAAAACCAATCATAGCAAGGTTTTGGACAATTTCACCATAAAAAGAAGCTGGAAAAATCTCTTTCCCAACTCCTTGTACGGAATATTTTTACTAGTTTTACTTATTTTTTCAAGCGTTCAACGTCACGGGCAATGACCAATTCTTCATCAGTTGGAATAACCAAAACACGGATCTTCGCTGCCTCTGTTGAGATGTCTCCTGTCACGCCAAAGACGTTCTTTTCTGGATCAACATCACAGCCAAACCAAGAGATACCTGAGATAACATCTTCACGTACGTTTGCTGCATTTTCACCGATACCTGCAGTAAAGATAATAGCATCTGCTCCATTTAAGACTGCAAGGTATTGACCGATATGTTTTTGGATACGGTCAACATACATTTCATAGGCTAAAGTGGCATCGTGGTCCCCTTCTTCCATAGCAGCAATCACATCACGCATATCACTGGATTTACCTGAAACCCCCATTAGTCCTGATTCACGATTAAGAACGTGACTAATGTCTTCAGGAGTATTAAAGTCCTCTGTATATTGCATTAAGTAAGGAATGATAGCAGGGTCAATATCTCCTGTACGAGTTCCCATCATCACACCACCAAGTGGAGTGAAGCCCATTGAAGTATCGACAGATTGACCACCCTTAACAGCTGTAATAGAAGCACCATTACCGATATGGCAAGTAATCAATTTCAAGTCCTCTAATGGACGGCCCAAGAGTTTCGCAGCTTCTCCCGCTACAAACTGGTGACTTGTACCGTGGGCACCATATTTACGAACCTTGTTTTCTGTGTAATATTTTGTTGGTAGAGGGTAGCGATAAGCTTTCTCTGGCATACTTGTGTGGAATGAAGTATCAAAAACAACTACACTGGTAATGTCTGGCAACAATTCCTTGAAGGCACGAACACCTGCTGCATTGGCTGGATTGTGGAGAGGAGCCAACAAACTCAACTCTTCAACTTTTTCTAAAACATCTCCCTCAACGACTGTTGATTCTTTGAAATATTCTCCACCAGCCACAACACGGTGACCAACACCTGTAATTTCATCATAAGCCTTGATAATATCGAAACGAATCAAGTCATCCAATAAGATTTTAACAGCTTGTGTGTGATTTTCGATATCCAAAATTTGTTGTTCAGAACGGCCATCAAATTTTACAGTTGAAATTGAATCTTTCAAACCGATACGTTCAATCAAGCCTTTCGCCAATACTTTTTCTTCTGGCATTAAGTATAATTGCCATTTCAAACTTGAACTTCCCGCATTGATTGCAATTGTTTTTGTCATAACATGATACCCCTTTTAAGCGTTTTCATCTATTATAACAAAATCTATTTTATATTTCAGTACCTTGAGTCCATTTTTGAAAATTTTCTTTAAATTTCATTAAAACACTTGCATCTTGTAGGCTAGCAAGTGGATAAACAAAAGGCTCTACTGCTATTTCACTCTTCTTCTGTAAGATAAAAATAGTCTTAGATTGTTTGGCACTAGCAAAGAGATTTTCAGGTAAACTAATCATAGCAACCAGACTTGCCTCTTCTTTCAACCACCCTTTCAATAAGTCACTTTGAGGACTGGTCAACAAATCACTCGGAGCGAGAAAAATAGCATATCCGTCTGACTCGAGATACTTAAGTCCTTGTTCCATGAGCAAGTGATGGGCGTAGGTATGTTCTTGACTAGAAGCAACTTGATGGCGTGACGCAACGGCATCATCAGGATAATAGCCGACAGGCAAGTCGCTGATGACCACATCGCTTTCTTTGAGCATTTGTGGACGAACGGCATCTCCTTGGACAAAACCAGCCTGCAAACCAATTACATCTGCCATACTAGCCGACAAATCAATCAGCAAATCATCCACTTCCATTCCCAAGTAATCCACCTTTTTATCAAGCGAGGTCAAGAAAGTAGCGCCTAGAATTCCCATCCCGGAACCCATTTCGAGGATCGTAATCTCCTTCTCTTTAAACAGCTCTTCCACAATAAACACCAAAAGTAAAGCAATGGCATCTGGTGTAAACTGGTGATTGGCCTGTAGGGGCTCTGTCTGACCAGCCTTCATCAAGAGAAACTGGTAGGTCTTGAGCCATTCTTCTTTGCGAAGCGCTAAGCGTTTAAGGGCCTGATTGTTCTCCTTGACCTGCTCTAACTCAGTCTCACCATCCAAATAGATGCTGTTTTGCTCCACCAGGGCGTCATAAAAGTTGGTCGCCAAATCACTTTGAATGACTTGGACATTCTCTAATAAATAGGTATAAGCTTGTTCAATTTTTTCAAAATCCATATTCCTATCTTATCAAATTTCCCTTCTTTTTTCCATCCTTATAGAAAAATCACTCCCTGACTAGGCGAGTGATTTTTGGGCTACTGTTAAAAAGAGTTCTGAGTAATTTCCTTGAAACAGGTCTTCAGCGCTATAGAGGATCTGACTATGCACAGATGAAAAACCAAACTGGGCTAGCTTGTTTTCCAGTTCAACCAATTCAAATCCATGATGATTAGCCTCTGTCTTGGTAAAATCAGCAAGTAGGAGTTGTCCATCTTCCTTCAAATGTTGATGAAACAGTGAAAGAGCCTCATCCAAATCAGGCATATGGTGAAGAACCCGACTGACAACAATCAGATCAAACTCTTGCTCCATAGGATTTTTCAGTAAATCTTGCTCCAAAAACTGGATATTCTTGATGTCTTGCTGCTCCGCTTTCAAACGAGCTTGCTCCAGCATTTTCTCCGAAATATCCACCAATGTTACGGACTTGGCTTGTTTGGCCAGAGGCAAGGCTAATAGCCCCGTCCCACCACCGAAATCCAGAATTTCTTTGTCTGATAGAAGATCAATTTGTTTCTCGGCCGCTTGACAAACCAAATTTGCGAGGAAAATATTTTTAGAGGAATCAAAAGTTTCCGCTTTGTGGTTAAAATCATGTCTCATATTTTTAGTTTAGCACAAAGTAGCTGAATTGACTAGGAATTCTCTTTCTTTTCAAGCTTCTCTTCTGATTTTGTCTTCTCCGCTTTTTCACTTGGGTCAGTCACTATCTTTTCCTTTTTATCACTTTTCTCTTCTTTTATTTTGACGGAAGGAAAGATGAACTCATATTGACTCTTAGGCGTACGAACCCTTGTCACCAAGCTTGTTTTCTTATTTTGATAGCTCACCTGACCCAGATTAAAGGCCTGTTCACCACTTTCTTGCTCAACCTTATCTTTCGTTCGTTTGGCCATGGCAAAAGCGATTAACTTTTCTTTATTCAAAGCATAGTCTTGATAGTGGGCGACCTGTCGGTTCAAGTAAAATTGTAACAAAAGGCTAAAAATGGCTGCCAGGGTGACTGCATAGAGGAGAACACCTGCCTTAACTTTTTTCTTTTTCCACACGATAGATGAACTCCCTTTCTAAGCCTTTTTGGAACTGGAAACGAAAACGAACCAGTTGATTGTCCTCTGTAATCTGTGCGGATTTGAGCCCATAAACCATAGGCTGATAACCTCGCCCACTGGCATCGGTTTTCCGAAAATCATCCGACCTAGACTTACCTATAGCGATATCCTTGCCATCCTGCTTCATATAGAGGTGATTACCCTCCACTTTTTCGAACTGCGAACGATTTAATTCTGCCTCCAGCTGGTCCACAAACAAGAGCCACTCTTTTTGCTCGTTTTGCTGCTGATAACGAACTTCTGAAATGAGTAGCTGGCTCATAGCTTGAAAGAGGAGTAAGCTTCCACTGATGACAATGAGGGCAATCAGAGATTCCAACAAGGTGAAAGCCTTGACCTTATGGCTCTTTGATAGCCAACAACTGTTCTGAACCATGGTAGACCTCCAATCCCTTTTCACTAGAAAATACCTGAATCTCAACTCCGTTTACGTTTACCTGATTTTGACCTGTCTGCAGGGCCATCTTAGCTACACGCACAACTTCTTCTTTCTGCAAGATTTTTGCTTCTTCTTGCCTATTTTTCTGAATTTGTCCCAAAAGGAGGGTTGCAATGCTGGCAAAGATAGCTAGAGCGACTACTGCTTCCAGTAAAATCACTGCCCTAATTTTTTGTTTCCTGAATGCGTTTAATTTTTCCATTTCCTAGATATAATTGATAACGAATCGCTCCTTTACCGGTCTGAAATTCAACCTTAGCCAGGGACGAATTGCCCCCAGCTCGGTCAAATGTGATACTTTGTCCCGATGGTGCCTGAATTCCTTTAGGAACTGTCAACTTTTGACTGCCATTGCTAATCGACTGCCCATCTAAGTTTAGACTAGTCTTTTGCTGGCTGGCTACACTGCGTTTTTGAGTTTCCCGATAGAGTTCTTCAAACTCCATAAAGAAAATCTGCTCCTCTACCGCCGCAAAAGTGGACTGGACAGAGCCGGATAAAGCCAGAGCAATGATACTCACAAGTCCCAAAACAAGGAGACTTTCCAGCATAGTAAAGGCCTTAATCTGCAACGCTTTGACTGGTGCCTTGTTTAGCATGGTATTCTTTATAGGCTTTAGCCTGTTCTTCTGTGATTCGCCCATCTGCTTGTAACTTGCTTAGACTAGCATCTTCATTTTTATCCAAGCTATAAAGCTCTGCCTGGCTTTCTACCACCTTAACAACAGCAGCTTTTCCTTTGTAGTTGACTGCTTCTTTTTGCTTGGTTAGATTAGGTACAAAGAGTAATAGAAGCACACTGATGATGAGTAAGACCACCAACATCTCCACAAGTGTGAAAGCCTTCACTTTCGCTTTTTTCAAGAATGTCATCATTTTTTTCATGTTAAAAATTTACCTCCATATTTTGATACATGGGCATGAGCATTGCCGCGTAAAGTAAAACGATAATCAGAGCCACAAAGATAAAGACCAGTGGCTGCACCAAATTCATGGTGCGATTGACTCGGGTAAAAAAGGCTTCCCAAGTCTTTTCCGCATAGATTTCCAACTCACTCCCCAGCTTGGACTTGACTTCCCCATACTCGATGATGAGACTTAATTCCTTCCTAAAGAAAGGATAGGTTCCTATAGTTTGAGAAAATTCGCGACCATTTTGGAGTGCTTGAGCTAGGTCTTGACCGATTTCTTTAAAGAGCTGGGAACCTTGTTCCTGCATCATCTGAAAAATCTGCGTCAGCTCCATTCCCTGTGAAATCATGTTCCCCCATTCACGCGCATAATAGGCTGTCAAATAGGTCTGTACAAAGATTCCAAGAAAAGGAAGGCGTGCTAAGATAGAAAAGACGCGCATCTTAGAACTTCTTTTATAGAAAGTGAGTGCTAAAAGGACAAGTATGGAGACAAACCCTACCATTCCTAGAAAGATTTGTGGCAGATTGCCGATAATCTGGGTGGCAATATTGCTACTATCCAGTTGTGGTAGCAGGTAGTTACGTAGCCCTAGCATAATTAAGAGAAGAAAAGCCAGCAAAATCAAGGGATAGGTCGCTACTTCAATTAACTTTTTCTTGACCTTAGCCAGATTGTCTAGATATTCTTCTATCTTTCCCAAACTCAGGTGAAGATTTCCATGAACCTCAGCTAGGGATAACTGCGTGACAATGGCACTTGAAAATCCCAAACTTTCCATCATTTCTGAGAATGATTTCCCTTGAGACAAGCCCGTGCGCATCTGGGTCACACACTGCTTGTCCAACAAAGCACTCCTATCTAAAAAGGAGATGGTTTCCACCAGATGAAAACCGCTGGAAAAGAGGTTGTTAAACAAGGTAATGATATTTTTTTGCTTAGCTGTAGCTAATTTTTTCTGTTTCAGCCTGATGACTTGTGATATGTCCATTTTTAAGAAGCTGGTCAATCTGTTCATTCCAGCTAGTTGGCTGGTGTTCTTGATAGTCTTTGTTTGCAAAGTCAACGATTCCTCCTCCCCCGATTAATCTTTGATAGCAGACTCCTTGTAGAACGACTGCCAACTCTTCCTCACTCACACCCAACTCCAGCAGGCGCTCATAAACACCTCGAATGCTCTTGGCATGGATGGTTGAAAAGACTGTCGCCCCTGTCAAACTGGCTCTGACCACTGCACGCGCCGTCTCGCTGTCCCGAATTTCTCCGATAATCAAGAGGTCTGGTCGATGACGTAAGGAAAGTTTGATGAGATTTTCATAGGTTAGTCCAATCGCCTCATTCAACTGCAACTGGAGCATGTCGTCCTGCTTGATTTCGACAGGATCTTCGATGGACATGACTTGCTGTCCTTTAAAGAGAGACTTGGCCAATTCATGCATCAGGGTTGTCTTGCCACTTCCGACTGGACCAGCAAAGAGATAGAGACCACGTTGCCTGTACTGCTTGCCCAATTCATCAATATCCTGAAACCAAAAATGCAAATCCTGCTCCTCATCATGCAACAAGCGAATCACTAAACTCTCATGTCCTCGATAATCGCCTACAGTAGATAGACGTAGAGATGCCATCTTTTGGTCATATTCATAATCACAGGAACCAAGTTGACTACGTCGCTTTTCTCCAACATTCATACCCGCCACAAACTTAAAGTGACTGATGACAGCAGCAAACTTTTCAAAATCATAAGAGCCAATCTTGCATCGATCGTCTCCTACCCTCATATGAAGCTCATAGGCATCTAACTTAGGGACAAAATAAATGTCTTGCGCCCCTTTTTTCCGAGCTGAACGAATGATTTCTTGTGCAATTTCTTGAACCATACTTACCTCCTCAACTATACTATTCGCAAAGAGTTGGAAAAATAAAAAAAGCAACTCCAAAAAGTTACTTTTCTCTAATTTAATTTCATACGGCAAGAACGATGCCTTTCCTGACCAGTTTGTTTTTCATAGCCTGGGCGTAGTTTTTCATCTGGAATAACCTGCTCGTCCTGCAAAAGAGCCAAAGAATGGTATTGTTGTAAATACTCGTCACATTCATCACACCAGCGTTGGTCTTCTGGATCCCAAAAAATGGTCATCAAATCACTTCTACTTTTATAAAGAGGGGATTCTTGTTCCAATCTAAACCAGCAAGTTTTATAGTATTTGAGAGCATCATAATACTGGTCAAATTTCTTACTAGCTACAATATCTTCTTCCCAACCTTCTAAGAACCACCAAGGTTCAAAATCTCCATACATTTCTATAACACGATACATATTCATTCATTTCCTTTGTATCGTATATTATAACCAATTCCATTAAACAAGGAAAGAAATATGCTCATTTCTTAATTTTTTGATAAAAAATCCAGCCATCTGGTGGATGACTGAATTTCTATTTACTTACGTGATAAAAATTTTTCGTTTCCTAAGCTTCAGAAATGTCGTTTTCGATAATGACCTTGATGGCATGGTGGTCTGCTGCCTTACTGAAGACTTCATAGGCTTTTTCAATTTCACTGAGTTTGAAATAATGAGTTACCAATTTTTCTGGTTCAATCTTATGACTTTCAAGTGCTTTCAACAATTGTGGAGTGGTATTTGTAGATACCAAACCAGTTGTTACATTGATGTTGCGAATCCAAAGTTTGTCTAAATCGAATTCAACTGGTTTACCATGCACACCACAGTTGGCAACTGTTCCGTCTATACCGATAATCTTTTGACAGAAATCAAATGTTGCAGGAATACCAACAGCTTCAATAGCGACATCTACACCACGGCCATCTGTCAAATCATAAATTTCTTTAATGGCTTTTTCAGGGTCTGAAGAATTAACTTTATGAGTCGCACCAAATGATAAAGCAGTTTCCAAGCGGTTATCGTCTAAGTCCACCATAATCAATTTAGCTGGTGAGTAGAATTGAGCTGTTAAAAGAGCAGCTAATCTAACTGGTCCTGAACCAATAATTGCTACGCTGCAACCAGGTTCCACTTTTCCTTTCAAGACACCAATTTCATACCCAGTAGGCAAAATGTCTGATAGCATAACCAAGGCTTCATCTGACAAGTCTTCTGGAGTATGGTAAAGAGTGTTATCTGCATGAGGGACACGTAAATATTCAGCCTGCATACCATCAATCAAGTGACCGAAAATCCAGCCCCCTTCGTCTTCACAGTGGGCATAAATTCCTTTTTTACAGTAGTAGCATTTACCACAGGTACAGACACAAGAAATCAAGACCTTGTCGCCTTTTTTGAAGTTAGAAACTCCTTCTCCAACTTCTTCAACAATCCCAATCCCTTCGTGACCAAGAATGGTACCACTTTGGCAAGCAGGAACATCTCCTTTAATGATATGGAGGTCTGTTCCACAAATAGTGGTTTTTACGATACGCACAATAGCGTCTGTTGGCTTGCGAATAACTGGTTTATCTACATCAACAAAAGAAGCAAGTCCTGGTTTAACATAAATATAGGCTTTCATAAAGCAATCCTCCGTTTTTTTATTTGTACTATTTTTAATACAATTGTAAGCCTTTTCATTTGTTTGTTCAAGTTTTTTGTGATTTTTTTAACTTTTTTATTTACCAGTAAAGCAATGCAGATAAAAAGCAGAAGCTTGTCTGCTTTCATTCTTAACAAAGAGAAACTTCACTGCTACAGAAGAACTTTCGATTAACATAAAACGATTAAACAGAGACGATATTACTGATAGATGGAGAATATTCTTCTGTATCATTGAAACACTAGGACATCCAAAACAATTGCACTTTCAGTAAATTTCTATACTAAAGTTACGAATAATCTCTGCAATATTATCTAGGTTGCAATATATATTAGACATTTTACTAACAATTTTTATAATAGATTTTGTCTTTAAGAGCATAATAACGGCCTTGCTTCTCACTTAACGAGATTCAAGACCGTTATTTAAGATTTTTATTTTACACTTGAAAAAGAGAGGTTTCTATTTTATAGTTCTATCTTCTGCTATCTGATTGTGTAGATGATGAACTTGATGTACTGCTTGAAGTATTACTTGAGCTTGGTGTAGATGAGAAACTACCAATAATACTTGACCAAGCATTTTGGTAATCTGCTTCACTTCCTCCAATAGCAAAGTGATAGCTTGTCGTAGGAGCTCCCGCCTTGGTAGCCCAATAGCTCGTTACAGTAGGACCTGAAAGATCCACTGTTCTTCCATTAACAGATACTTTGCCAGGCTTCTGCCCTGTAGATCTGAGGACCTGAGACTGGGTCACACTAGAATCAAGATTAAAGTGTTCATTGCCCCAAACACCAGGTTCAGCCTGTTGAATAGCATTGACCAAGTGGGCCATATATTTGGCATTTCGATAATGCCCAGCCCCCTTAGCCATTGGGCGGTTGTCATCGTGGCCTAGCCAACCACCTAGAGTCAATCTTGGTGTCGAAAGCATGAGCCACATATTTTCATCCTCGTTGGTTGTACCAGTCTTACCAATCCAGTCTGCACGAGCTAAGCTTGAATTGATAGAAGCCAAATCCGTTTGGAAACTTGAAGTGATCCGAGATGAAATCACCTCACGAAGCAAACTCTGCATAATCGTTGCTGTTGCCTTCGAATACACTTGAACTGGTTTGTCTTGGAATTCATAGATTACTGTGCCATCAGATGATTCAATCTTAGAAATCACATGTTTCTGATGGTAGACACCGTTATTAGCAAGTGTTTGATAACCATTGGTATGCTGGGCAACTGTGACTTCAATCCCACCACCCATAGGCAGGCTCTCGATACCGTACTCTGGAATCTCGTAACCCATTTTTTCCATATAGCTCTTAACATCGACACCTTTTTCACGAAGCATGCGATAAGTCCAATAGGCTGGAATATTCCATGAATAGTTTAAAGCATCACCCAAATTGACCATATCTGTGCCTTTACTACTACCATGCACAATCGGACTACCATTTGCAAAATTTGTAGGATAATTTGACAATATGCTAGCACTTCCCATCAAACCTTGGTCAATGGCAATTCCGTAGGCCAGCAAAGGCTTGGTTGTAGAGGCTGGCGAACGCTTGGTGTCAAAGGCGTGATTGTTTTGGTTAGTCTGGTAATTACGACCACCAACAAAGCCTAGAACAGCCCCCGTTTTATTGTCCATCAAAACATTCCCTACTTCAGGCTGCCCAGTCGAATCATCTACCAAATAACCATAGTTCGCAACTGCATTTTGCATGGCCGCATGGATTTTTTTATTGATCGTTGTAGTGATTTTGTAGCCGCCATTACTTAGTTCCTGCTCAGCTCTCTCATGATAAGCCTTTCGAATCGCTTCATTTTTCAACTCTTGGCTCGAAACATTGTCCTGTCGAACTAAATAATCATACATACGGTCTGTCGCTTCAGCCATAGCTGTAAAGTAGAGATAATCTCTCGAAACAGCATTGACAGTTCCTGATGGCAAGAAGTCTTGTTTGAGATTATAATCCTTGTACTGGTCGTATTCTTCCTGAGTCAGAGCA
Organism: Streptococcus mitis; assembly: GCF_946190155.1. Classification (GTDB taxonomy): domain Bacteria; phylum Bacillota; class Bacilli; order Lactobacillales; family Streptococcaceae; genus Streptococcus; species Streptococcus mitis_CL. The sequence continues at coordinate 36,109 of NZ_CAMHZL010000011.1, read as the reverse complement.
CCCGTACGGTACATGTTGTAGAGAACATCCTTGGCCCGCTTCAAACCAAGTTCTAAGTCTTCATCACTCTTTAACTCTCCAGTATTTTCATAAGGGGAATAAGTAATCGGACTCTGTGGCAAACCTGCTAGGAAAGCGGCTTGAGGAATACTCAACTTGTTGGCATCGATACCGAAAATTCCTTCAGCAGCTTGCTGGGCACCTGCAATATTCTGTCCTTTATGATTCCGACCAAAGGGAGCAACATTGAGATAAGTAGTCAAGATTTCATCCTTACTCATGCTACGTTCCAAGGCAAGGGCATCGACAATTTCTGTAGCCTTACGAGCCAAAGTCGGAGCATCTCCAACCACTTGTTGTTTGATTAACTGTTGGGTTAAGGTCGAGCCCCCGCTAGATGAGCCTAAACCTGCAAAGGTTCCCAATGTCGCCCGAATCACAGCTTTTGGTACAACCCCCTTATGTTCAAGGAAATGTTCATCCTCAGTTGCAACGATAGCCTTTTTGAGATTGTCCGATATTTCCTCAGATGAAACAGAAGTTCGCAGTAGGTCGCTCTCGATAGAAGCAATGACACTCCCATCTGCATAAACAATTTCTGAGATGGAAGAAATATTTTTAACCTGCTTTACCAAGTCCTCCGCTTGGGGAACCTTGGCCTTGTCAAACAAAGCAACTCCATAACCAAGAGCTACACCAGCACCAAAAAGCCCACCGATAAAGCCTAGAATAAAGAGAGTATTCAGAATGCCCTTAATAGCAACTAAAATGCCGCCCAGGATAGACAGGATTTTCCCACCTGTCACATCCGACTTCTTCTCATCTGAGACTTTCTCTGATTTTTTATGATTTATTTTTGATTTTACTCGCTGGAAAAATTCCAGCATTTTTTGTTTTAATTCATTTAATTGATTTTGCATGGATTTCCTCACTGTAACTATTATACCATAAAAGGTAAACTTTCAATAAAATAGCTACTTTCTTCCTTATTCTACTAGGCTATTGCCCGAGTTTGTGATACAATAGGTAGAAACAATATTTTATAAAGGAGAAAAGACACATGCACATTTTTGATGAGCTAAAAGAGCGTGGTTTGATTTTTCAAACGACTGATGAAGAAGCTTTGCGTAAAGCCCTAGAAGAAGGTCAAGTTTCTTATTATACTGGCTACGATCCAACTGCTGACAGCCTTCACCTAGGCCACCTTGTCGCAATCTTGACAAGTCGTCGCTTGCAACTAGCAGGTCACAAACCTTATGCGCTCGTTGGCGGTGCTACAGGTCTCATCGGAGATCCGTCCTTCAAAGATGCTGAACGTAGTCTCCAAACAAAAGACACAGTAGATGGCTGGGTCAAGTCTATCCAAGGACAACTTTCTCGTTTTCTTGACTTTGAAAATGGTGAAAATAAAGCTGTCATGGTCAACAACTACGACTGGTTTGGCAGCATCAGCTTCATTGACTTCCTCCGTGATATCGGAAAATACTTTACTGTCAACTACATGATGAGCAAGGAGTCTGTGAAAAAACGGATCGAAACAGGAATTTCATACACTGAGTTTGCCTACCAAATCATGCAAGGTTACGACTTCTTCGTTCTTAACCAAGACCACAACGTAACGCTTCAAATCGGTGGTTCTGACCAGTGGGGAAATATGACAGCTGGTACCGAATTGCTTCGTCGTAAGGCTGACAAGACTGGCCACGTTATCACTGTTCCATTGATCACAGATGCAACTGGTAAGAAATTTGGTAAATCAGAAGGGAACGCAGTCTGGCTCAATCCTGAAAAGACTTCTCCATACGAAATGTACCAATTTTGGATGAACGTTATGGATGCAGACGCTGTTCGCTTCTTGAAGATCTTTACTTTCTTGTCACTTGATGAGATTGAAGACATCCGTAAACAATTTGAAGCGGCTCCACACGAACGTTTGGCACAAAAAGTCTTGGCTCGTGAAGTCGTGACTCTTGTGCACGGAGAAGAAGCCTACAAAGAAGCCCTCAACATCACTGATCAACTCTTTGCAGGAAACATTAAGAATCTTTCTGTTAAAGAGCTCAAACAAGGACTTCGTGGTGTACCAAACTACCAAGTACAAGCAGACGAAAACCACAATATCGTGGAACTGCTCGTCTCATCTGGTGTGGTTAACTCAAAACGCCAAGCCCGTGAAGACGTCCAAAACGGAGCTATCTACGTCAACGGCGACCGCATCCAAGACCTTGACTATGTCTTGAGTGACGCAGATAAGTTAGAGAACGAACTGACTGTTATCCGTCGTGGGAAGAAAAAATACTTTGTTCTTACATATTAAAAAGAAGACTGGAGGCATTTGCCATCCAGTCCTTTTTTTGCTAGACTTAAACTATGAATACAAATCTCAAACCTAAACTTCAGCGCTTCGCTTCTGCGACTGCCTTTGCCTGTCCTATCTGTCAAGAAAATCTGACTCTGCTAGAGAGCAGTCTCAAGTGCTGCAACCGTCATTCTTTTGACTTGGCGAAATTCGGCTATGTCAATCTAGCCCCTCAAATCAAACAATCTGCTAACTACGACAAGGAAAATTTTCAAAACCGTCAACAAATCCTAGAAGCCGGCTTTTACCAAGCTATCTTAGAGGCCATTTCCGATTTACTTGCAAGCTCAAAAAATGCCAAAACAATTTTAGATATCGGTTGTGGTGAAGGTTTCTATTCTCGCAAGCTTCAAAAAAGGCATCCTGACAAAACCTTCTATGCCTTTGATATTTCCAAAGATTCCGTCCAAATCGCTGCCAAGAGTGAAGCAAACTGGGCAGTCAACTGGTTCGTTGGTGACTTGGCTCGTCTTCCTATAAAAGACGCCAGCATGGATATCCTGCTTGATATCTTCTCACCTGCCAACTATGGAGAATTTCGTCGCGTTTTATCCAAAGACGGCATCTTGATAAAGGTTATTCCAACTGAAAATCACCTCAAGGAAATCCGTCAGAAGGTACAAGACCAGCTGACAAACAAGGACTATTCCAACCAAGATATCAAAAATCATTTCCAAAACAACTTCACTATCTTATCCAGTAAAACTGCCTCTCTGACCAAGACTATCACAGCAGATCAGCTCCAAGCCCTACTCAGCATGACACCCCTACTCTTTCACATCGACCAGAGCAAGATTGACTGGAGCCAACTGACAGCGATTAGCATTGAGGCAGAGATTCTGGTTGGTAAAGTACTATAATTGACACAAAAAACCGCATTTCAAGAAGATCTGCGGTTTTAAATTCCAATTTTTAAACTATCTATCCCAAAAGTCTAAAACATTTAAAGCTTTTAACTTCTCCATTTATTTTCGATTCGAGATAACAAACTTATCAATAAATAGTAAGTGATATAATGCAAGTGTAATTCCCAATAAGCACCCATGATAAGAGATTTCTTGATGGGTAAGCGGAAAAAGAGTATTATTACCCGTCAAGAGGCATGTTAAAATAACAAATAGAATCCAAAATAAATCCGTCCATTTATATTTTGAAAAATATTTTTTCCACATAAGAACACCTTCTTTCCTATAATCATATTATAACACTTTGTGTAAGCGGATACAAGCAATATGAGGTAATCAACTACGAAGAAACATAAGGCTGAAATAAAATGTTATGCCTTCACTGTATCTAAAATTTCCCTATTTTTAGACAAGATTGACCCAAATCCACAGCATTCAAAAAAGCGAATTTCAACCGAAACTCGCTTTTTTACAAAATGTATTAGTGTGAATTTGTATCTTATACTCAATGAAAATCAAAGAGCAAACTAGGAAGCTAGCCGCAGGTTGCTCAAAACACTGTTTTGAGGTTGCAGATAAAGCTGACGTGGTTTGAATTTGATTTTCGAAGAGTATTAGTTCAAGTGCCAGATATCTTCGTTATACTGAGCGATTGTACGGTCAGATGAGAAGAATCCTGCTTTAGCAATGTTAACGATGACTTTATCCAACCATGCGTCACGGTCTTCGTAGTCAGCCAACATTTGCTCTTTAACCTTGATGTAGTCTTCCAAGTCAAGAAGAGTCATGAACCAGTCTTTGTTGATCAATTCATTGTAAAGACGTTCCAAGCGCTCTTTGTTTCCAGCTGCAAGAACTGCATCGCTAACGATGAAGTCAACCAATGGTTTGATAGCTTCACGAGCGTAGAATTCGCTTGATTTGTATGCTGCTTTATCGTAAAGGTCGATAACAGTTTCTGAATCTTCACCAAAGATGTAGATGTTTTCGTCACCAACCAACTCAGCGATTTCCACGTTAGCACCGTCCATAGTACCAAGAGTCAAAGCTCCGTTCAACATGAATTTCATGTTACCAGTACCTGAAGCTTCTTTAGAAGCAAGTGAGATTTGCTCTGAGATATCACATGCTGGAATAAGGAAGCTTGCTGCAGTAACGTTGTAGTTTTCAACCATAACTACTTGCAAGTGTGGAGCTACTGCTGGATCGTTAGCAATAACTTCTGACATGCAAAGGATCAAATGGATGATATCTTGAGCGATTGTGTAGGCTGGAGCTGCTTTACCCCCAAAGAAGATTGTGATTGGGCGAGCAGGGATGTTTCCAGCTTTGATGTCAAGATATTTGTGGATCACGTACAAAGCGTTCATTTGTTGGCGTTTGTACTCGTGAAGACGTTTTATTTGGATATCAAAGATAGAGTTTGTATTGATTTCCACACCTTGATGTTCTTTCAAGTGACGTGCCAATTTACGTTTGTTGTGAGCCTTGATGCTTTCCAATTTTTCTTTGACAGCTGCTTTATCTTCATAAGACAAGAGTTTTTCAAGCTCATCTGCTTCATGGTGCCAACCTTCTCCAATAATCTCATCCAAGTAGTGAGACAATCTTGGGTTGGCATGCATGAGCCAACGACGGAATGTAATACCGTTTGTTTTGTTGTTGAATTTTTCTGGGTAAAGGTCGTAGAAGGCTTTCAACTCAGAGTTCTTCAAGATTTCAGTGTGGAGTGCCGCTACCCCGTTAACGCTGTATCCGTAGTGGATATCCATGTGGGCCATGTGAACACGTCCACTCTCGTCGATAATTTGAACAGCTGGATCTTTATATTCTGCTTTCACACGACGGTCCAATTCTTCGATGATTGGTACCAAGTGAGGAACCACTTCTTGCAAGAATTCAAGAGGCCATTTTTCAAGGGCTTCAGCAAGGATTGTGTGGTTAGTGTAGGCAGTCATGCTACGAACAATTGAGATTGCTTCGTCAAGCTCGATACCACGTGCAGTCAAAAGACGGATCAATTCAGGAATAACCATTGATGGGTGAGTATCGTTGATTTGGACAACTGCGTAGTCAGCAAGGTCATGCAAGTTGCTTCCTTTTTCGATTGCTTCTTCGATGATCAATTGCGCACCGTTTGAAACCATGAAGTATTGTTGGAAGATACGGAGCAATTCACCTTGACGGTCACTATCATCTGGGTAAAGGAAAAGAGTCAAGTTGCGAGCGATATCTGTCTTGTCAAAGTTGATACCGTCTTTAATGATTGAAGAATCAACTGAATCCAAGTCAAACAAACGCAAGCGGTTCTTCGTTTCTGTCTTGTAACCAGGTACATCGATATCGTAAAGAGTTGATGTCAATGTGAAGTGAGCAAATGGTACTTGGTAGCTACGGCTTGAGCGAACCAACCAGTTTTGCTCTGTCAACCATGCGTTTGGAATTGTTTCTTGTTGGTTGTTTTTAAGAACTTGTTGGAATAGACCAAAGTGGTAGTTAAGACCAACACCGTCACCGTTCAAACCAAGAGTCGCAATTGAGTCGATAAAGCAGGCAGCCAAACGTCCCAAACCACCATTACCAAGAGATGGTTCCAATTCAACTTCTTCAACTTCGATCAAGTCTTTACCTGCAGCAGCAAGTTCTTTTTTAACATTGTCGTAAAGACCAAGGTTGATCAAGTTGTTTGACAAAAGTTTACCAATCAAGAACTCAGCTGAGATGTAGTAAACTTTTTTCTTACCAGTGTTAACTGGTTTTTTGCTACTTGCAAGCTTGCTGTAGTTAAGAAGAGCAAGGTAAAGCTCTTCATTGCTACATTCTGCAATGGTTTTATTGTAACGATTTTGTACAAATTCTTGTAGTGATAACATGTTTAAGGTGTCTCCTGATATTGTATTATTTCTTTAATTCTACCAAATTCTCATTGATTCGGCGATAGATTGTTGTCAAGTCAAGCAAGCCTTCCTCGACAGCTGGTGTCAATTGATCTTCAGTCATACGCCAAGACCAGTTTCCACCAAGGGTAGATGGGAAGTTCATACGAGCTGCCTCATCCAATTCTAGCAAATCTTGCATAGTTGCAATTGCCATGAAGCTAACTGATGAAAAGACTGTACGAAGCATAGCATGTGGCACTGTTTCGTATTCTTTACGGTTAGTGTAGCGCGCCATGTATTCACGAGTCGCATCATCGATCTCGTTACGGTACCAACCAAGGACCGTATTGTTATCGTGTGTTCCTGTGTACATAACTGAGTTAGCAGGTGCCAAGTGTGGGCTATCGATGCTTTCGTCTTCTGGGTTGAAGGCAAATTGAAGAATCTTCATTCCTGGGAAGCCAGTACGTTCACGCAATTCGATAACTTCATCAGTCATGAAGCCAAGGTCTTCAGCGATGATGTTTAGCTCACCAAGTTCTTCCTTAACGGCTGCAAAAAGCTTGTAGCCAGGACCTTTCACCCACTCACCAGGTGCTGCTGTATCAGAACCAGCAGGGATTTCCCAGTAAGATTCGAAGCCACGGAAGTGGTCGATACGAACGATGTCGTAGATTTTGAAGCTTTCACGCAAGCGTTCAATCCACCATTTGTAGCCGTCTTTGTCCATTGCTTCCCAGTCATAGATTGGGTTACCCCAAAGCTGACCAGTTGCAGAAAATTCATCTGGTGGGCATCCTGCGATGCAAGTAGCCTTACCGTTGACATCTGTCTTGAAGAGATGTGGATTTGCCCACATATCGCTTGAATCTTCCGCTACATAGATTGGCATGTCTCCAACGATTTCGATGTGGTTGTCGTTAGCATAAGCTTTCAATTTCAACCATTGTTGGAAGAAGAAGTATTGAGTCACACGGTGGTAAACCAACTTGTCTGCCAATTGCTCACGGTAGCTTTCAAGTGCTGAAGCTTTACGAGCACGAGCATCTGCATCTGGCCATTCAGTCCAAGCAAGATTGTCAAAATGCTCTTTGATAGCCATATACTCTGCAAAGAGTTCAAGCCATGATTGGTTGTCTTGAGCAAATTTCTCGAAATCTTTAACATCTCCTACTTCTAAGAAGCGTTTCACAGCTTTTTCTAAAAGAGGACGACGTGCATAGTAGATTTTCGCATAATCAACTTCAGACGCATCGCTACCAAAGTCAACCCCTTCAAGGTCACTTGCTTGCAACAAGCCTTGCTCCACCAAGATATCCAAATCGATGAAATGAGTGTTCCCTGCAAAGGCTGAGAAAGATTGGTAAGGAGAATCTCCGTAACTAGTTGTTCCTAGCGGAAGGATTTGCCAGTAACGTTGTTTTGTACGAACCAAGAAATCAACGAAGTCGTAAGCACTTTTACCAAATGATCCGATTCCGTATGCTCCTGGAAGAGAAGAAATGTGCATCAACACACCACTTTGACGTTTTTTCATAATAAGCACCTCATGTGTTTATAGTTAGATATTACATTTTTATGAACGCAAACGTTTGCGCTATTACTAGTATAGCTTATTTTCTTGATAAATGCAAGCGGTTTTAAATAACTTTTTTGATTATTTTTTAAAAATTTTTTCTTCTTACTCGTATATATATTCTTTCAGGAAGCAAACAAAATAGGAATAAGGCTTTCACTTATCTTATTAAGCAAAAATAAAGTGAGAATCCTCTCTACTTTCCATTTGTAAATTAGGCAATCGTTTTCCCAACTTTTTTTAAATTTAAAACAAAACCGATTTTTGGGATTTTCTACTATTATAAACAAATAAAACGCTTACCCTTTTCGTGAATTTTTTTAAATTTTTACAAAAAACACTTGCAACCGCTTTCCGATTGTGCTATACTAGTCCCATAAAGGAAAACGTTTGCGTTTCCTCATTATAAAATTTGTTATTCTTTAGGAGGAATACACTATGTCATCTAAATTCATGAAGAGCGCTACTGTGCTTGGAACTGCTACACTTGCTAGCTTGCTTTTGGTAGCTTGCGGAAGCAAACCTGCCGAAAAAGCTGCTGATGCTGGTTCATCTGAAGGTAAAGAAATCACTCTTTACGTTGAAGACCAATACAAAGCTTTTGCTGAAACAGTTGCTAAGGCTTATGAAAAAGAATCAGGAACAAAAGTTAACATCAAATCTGGTGACCAACTTGGTGGTCTTGACAAACTTTCTCTTGACAACCAATCAGGTCAAGCTGCTGACGTTATGATGGCTCCATACGACCGTGTAGGTAGCCTTGGTACTGACGGACAACTTTCAGAAGTGAAATTGAGCGACGGCGCTAAAACAGATGATAAAACTAAATCTCTTGTAACAGCTGCTGACGGTAAAGTTTACGGTGCTCCTGCGGTTATCGAGTCACTTGTTATGTACTACAACAAAGACTTGGTAAAAGACGCTCCAAAAACTTTTGCTGAATTAGAAGAACTTGCTAAAGATAGCAAATACGCATTCGCTGGAGAAGATGGAAAAACTTCTGCTTTCCTAGCTGACTGGACAAACTTCTACTATGCATACGGACTTCTTGCTGGTAACGGAGCTTATGTATTTGGCGATAACGGTAAAAATCCTAAAGACATCGGTCTTGCAAACGAAGGTGCTATCGCAGGTATCAACTACGCTAAATCTTGGTATGAAAAATGGCCTAAAGGTATGCAAGATGGTACAGCTGCTGGAAACTTAATCCAAACTCAATTCCAAGAAGGTAAAACAGCTGCTATCATTGATGGTCCTTGGAAAGCTCAAGCCTTCAAAGATGCTAAAGTAAACTACGGTGTTGCAACTATCCCAACTCTTCCAAACGGAAAAGACTACGCAGCATTCGGTGGTGGTAAAGCTTGGATCATCCCATCAAGCACTAAGAACCTTGAAGGAGCACAAAAATTTGTAGACTTCCTTGTTTCAACTGAACAACAAAAAGCCTTCTACGATGCAACTAACGAAATCCCAGCTAACACTGAAGCTCGTTCATACGCTGAAGGTAAAAACGATGAGTTGACAACAGCTGTTATCAAACAGTTCAAGAACGCTCAACCAATGCCAAATATCTCTCAAATGTCTGCAGTTTGGGAACCAGCTGCTAACATGCTCTTTGACTCTGTAAGCGGTAAGAAAGATGCTAAAACAGCTGCTAACGATGCTGTAACATTGATCAAAGAAACAATCAAACAAAAATTTGGTGAATAAAAAATTTGTTCAAGGGGGGTGGAATTCAAATCCCCCTTTGAATTTATCAATAGAAACATAAATAGTTTAGGTTTTATCTAAAAACCAGTATTCTATGAAAGGAGTTATTATGGAAAAGCAACAACCTAGTAAAGCAGCCCTGCTGTCTATCATTCCTGGGTTAGGACAGATTTACAATAAACAAAAAGCAAAAGGTTTTATCTTCCTTGGTGTAACCCTTGTATTCGTCCTTTACTTCCTAGCACTTGCAGCCCCTGAATTGAGCAATCTCATCACTCTTGGTGACAAGCCAGGTCGTGATAATTCCCTCTTTATGCTGATTCGTGGTGCCTTCCATTTAATCTTTGTAGTCGTTTATGTACTCTTTTATTTCGCAAATATCAAAGATGCACATACAATTGCAAAACGTATTAACAATGGAATCCCAGTTCCACGTACCCTCAAAGATATGATCAAAGGGATTTATGAAAATGGCTTCCCTTACCTCTTGATCATTCCATCTTATGTTGCCATGACCTTCGCGATTATCTTCCCAGTTATCGTAACCTTGATGATCGCCTTTACTAACTATGACTTCCAACACTTGCCACCAAACAAATTGTTGGACTGGGTTGGTTTGACCAACTTTACAAACATCTGGAGCTTGAGTACCTTCCGTTCTGCCTTCGGTGCCGTTCTTTCTTGGACTATCATCTGGGCTTTGGCTGCCTCAACTTTGCAGATTGTGATTGGTATCTTCACAGCTATCATTGCTAACCAACCGTTTATCAAAGGAAAACGTATCTTTGGTGTTATTTTCCTTCTTCCTTGGGCTGTTCCAGCCTTCATCACTATCTTGACATTCTCAAACATGTTTAATGATAGCGTCGGAGCCATCAACACTCAAGTATTGCCAATCTTGGCTAAATTCCTTCCTTTCCTTGATGGGGCTCTTATTCCTTGGAAAACAGACCCAACCTGGACTAAGATTGCCTTGATTATGATGCAAGGTTGGCTTGGATTCCCATACATCTACGTTTTGACTTTGGGTATCTTACAATCTATTCCTAATGACCTTTACGAAGCAGCTTATATTGACGGTGCCAATGCTTGGCAAAAATTCCGCAACATCACTTTCCCAATGATCTTGGCGGTTGCGGCACCTACTTTAATTAGCCAATACACCTTCAACTTTAACAACTTCTCTATCATGTACCTCTTCAATGCTGGAGGACCTGGTAGTGTCGGTGGTGGAGCTGGTTCAACCGATATCTTGATTTCATGGATCTACCGTTTGACAACAGGTACATCTCCTCAATACTCTATGGCGGCAGCTGTTACCTTGATTATCTCTATCATTGTCATCTCAATCTCTATGATCGCATTCAAGAAACTACACGCATTTGATATGGAGGACGTCTAAGATGAATAACTCAATCAAACTCAAACGTAGACTGACTCAAACCCTTACTTACCTCTACTTAGTTGGCCTTTCAATCGTGATTATCTATCCACTTTTGATTACTATCATGTCAGCATTCAAGACTGGTAACGTAGTAGCCTTTAAACTAGACAGCAACGTTGACTTTAGTTTTGCTAACTTCCAAGGACTCTTCTCTGAAACCTTGTACGGTACTTGGTACCTCAACACGTTGATTATCGCCTTGATTACCATGGCTGTTCAAACAAGTATTATCGTACTTGCTGGTTATGCTTACAGCCGTTACAACTTCTTGGCTCGTAAACAAAGTTTGGTCTTCTTCTTGATTATCCAAATGGTGCCAACCATGGCCGCTTTGACAGCCTTCTTCGTTATGGCACTTATGTTGAACGCCCTTAACCACAGCTGGTTCCTCATCTTCCTCTACGTCGGTGGTGGTATCCCGATGAATGCTTGGCTCATGAAAGGCTACTTCGATACAGTGCCAATGTCTCTAGACGAATCTGCAAAACTAGACGGTGCAGGACACTTCCGCCGCTTCTGGCAAATTGTTCTTCCACTTGTTCGCCCAATGGTTGCCGTACAAGCTCTCTGGGCCTTCATGGGACCTTTTGGAGACTATATCCTTTCTAGTTTCTTGCTTCGTGAGAAAGAATACTTTACTGTTGCCGTAGGTCTCCAAACCTTCGTTAGCAATGTGAAAAACTTGAAGATTGCCTACTTCTCAGCAGGTGCTATCCTCATTGCCCTTCCAATCTGTATTCTCTTCTTCTTCCTACAAAAGAACTTTGTTTCAGGACTTACAAGTGGTGGCGACAAGGGATAATTTATCCCCGCCACCCTTTTTCATTTTATACTCTTCGAGAATCTCTTCAAACCACGTCAGCTTCACCTTGCCGTAGTACGGTTACTGACTTCGTCAGTTCTAACCACAACCTCAAAACAGTGTTTTGAGCAACCTGCGGCTAGATTCCTAGTTTGCTCTTTGATTTTCATTGAGTATTAGCGATTGTTACTGTAAGTAATATCCTTACAACAAGCAATTTTTCTCCTAGACTTGAAATAAAGCACATTTCTCTATATAATAATACTCATATAGAAAACACCTTTTAGAAAGATACCTATGCTTCCATATCCATTTTCCTATTTTTCAAGTATTTGGGGATTTCGTAAGCCCCTGTCCAAACGTTTCGGACTCAACTGGTTCCAGCTTCTCTTTACCAGTATCTTCCTTATCAGCTTATCTATGGTACCTATTGCCATCCAAAACAGCTCGCAGGAGACTTATCCGCTAGAAACCTTTATCGATAATGTCTATGAACCATTGACAGATAAGGTTGTACAGGATCTCTCTGAACACGCTACAATTGTTGATGGCAAATTAACTTATACTGGAACAGCTAGTCAAGAGCCTTCTATTGTGATCGGTCCAAGTCAAAGCAAGGAATTACCTAAGGACTTGCAACTGCATTTCGATACGAATGAGCTCGTCATCAGCAAGGAAAGTAAAGAGCTGACCCGTATCTCTTACCGAGCGATTGAGACTGAGAGTTTCAAAAGTAAAGACAGCTTGACCCAAGCCATTTCTAAAGACTGGTACCAGCAAAATCGTGTCTATATCAGTCTCTTCCTAGTTCTCGGTGCAAGCTTCCTCTTTGGTTTGAATTTCTTCATTGTCTCTCTAGGAGCGAGTCTTCTCCTTTATATCACTAAGAAATCACGCCTCTTTTCATTTAGAACCTTTAAAGAGTGCTACCATTTTATCTTGAACTGTTTAGGATTACCAACTCTGATTACGCTTATTTTGGGACTATTTGGCCAAAATATGACAACTCTCATTACTGTACAAAACATTCTTTTTGTTCTGTATCTGGTCACTATCTTTTATAAAACGCATTTCCGTGATCCAGATTACCATAAATAGGAGATTTTTATGCCCGTTACGATTAAAGACGTGGCCAAGGCTGCTGGTGTTTCGCCTTCAACCGTAACCCGTGTTATTCAAAATAAATCAACCATTAGTGACGAAACAAAAAAACGCGTTCGCAAGGCTATGAAGGAGCTCAATTACCACCCCAACCTCAACGCTCGTAGTTTGGTAAGCAGTTATACCCAAGTTATCGGCTTGGTCCTTCCTGACGACTCAGACGCCTTCTATCAAAATCCTTTCTTCCCATCTGTCCTCCGTGGTATCGCCCAAGTCGCATCTGAAAACCACTATGCAATTCAGATTGCAACAGGTAAAGATGAAAAAGAGCGCCTTAAAGCGATCTCACAGATGGTTTACGGCAAACGTGTGGATGGTTTAATCTTCCTTTATGCCGAAGAGGAAGATCCCTTGGTCAAACTGGTCGCTGATGAGCAGTTTCCCTTCCTCATCCTAGGAAAATCCATTTCACCCTTTATCCCTCTTGTTGACAACGACAATGTCCAAGCTGGTTTTGATGCAACCGAATATTTCATCAAAAAAGGCTGCAAACGAATTGCCTTCATTGGAGGGACTAAACGACTCTTCGTAACGCAAGACCGTTTAACAGGCTATGAGTCAGCACTCAAACAATACCAACTGCCTATTGATGACAATCTGACCTACTTTGCAAATGAATTTCTAGAGGAAAAAGGGTATCAGTTTAGTAAACTCCTCTTTCAGCATGATCCGCAGATTGATGCTATCATTACAACCGATAGTCTCTTAGCCGAAGGGGTCTGTGACTATATCGCTAAGCACCAACTGGATGTCCCTGTTCTCAGCTTCGACTCAGTCAATCCCAAGCTCAACTTAGCAGCCTATGTTGATATCAATAGCCTAGAACTTGGTCGTGTTTCTCTTGAAACTATTCTCCAGATTATCAACGATGCTAAAAGCAATAAACAAATTTGTTACCGTCAGTTAATCGCCCACAAAATTATCGAAAAATAAAAACCAGCTCGCGCTGGTTTTTTTAGTTACTAATTATCTGTTTCAACGAACCGTCCCAAAATATGAACATTCTCCGAGACAGAGACAAAGGCGCTTGGATCCACCTGTTTCATAATCTGTTTAAATTCATTAAACTCTGCACGGGTAATGACAGTGATTAAAACTGGCTTTCTTTCGTGATTATAGGTTCCTTCTGCATCGTGGATCATGGTTGCTCCGCGGTGCAATTTTTTATGGATTTTTTCAATTACCTTGTCTGGATGATTGGTCACAATCATAGCTTGCATGCGTTTTTGCTTGGTAAAGACCGCATCTGTCACACGGCTAGAGACAAAGATGGTAATCATAGAGTAAAGAGCGTATTTCCAACCAAAGGTCACACCTGCTATCAGCATGATAGTCCCATTTACCAAGAAAGAAATACTACCGACGTTCTTACCCGTTTTCTTTCGAATGGTCAGGCTGACGATATCCGTCCCACCACTGGAGATATTGTTGCGAAGAGCAAAACCAATCCCCAAGCCCATGACAACACCCCCAAAAAGGGCATTGATAATGGGATCCTCAGTCAAGGTCGCTACAGGGACAAACTGGATAAAGAAGGAACTCATGGATACCGTGATAAAGGTAAAGACGGTGAACTTATGGCCAATCTGATACCAAGCCAAGACCATCAAAGGGAAGTTAATGGCGTAGAAGGTTAGCGAAATCGGAATATGAAAACCAAACCAGTGATTACTCAAGGCAGAGATAATCTGTGCCAGACCTGTCGCACCACTCGAATACACATGCCCTGGTTGGAAAAAGAAATTGACCGCTACTGCTGATAGAAAACCATAGACCAAAGAGGCCGAAATCTTTTCGTCATATTTTTCGCGAGAGATACTTTGTAAGACACGTAAAATTTTTATCTGATAAGCAAAGCGGCGCAGATAATAGCGCCACCGCTTAATTCGTTTTGCTTGTTTCATCTTCTTCTACTTGTAAGCTGAGTTCCTCTAGTTGTTTGAGAGCTACTGTTGAAGGAGCTTGTGTCATTGGGTCAGTTGCCTTGTTGTTCTTAGGAAAGGCGATGACTTCACGGATATTTTCTTCTCCTGCTAAGAGCATAACAAAGCGGTCAAGCCCGATAGCCAAACCACCGTGTGGTGGGAAACCATAGTCCATGGCTTCAAGAAGGAAACCAAACTGGTCATTTGCTTCTTCGGCTGAGAAACCAAGAGCCTTGAACATGCGTTCTTGAAGGTCTTTTTGATTGATACGAAGGCTACCACCACCAAGTTCATAACCGTTCAAGACGATATCGTAAGCAATGGCACGAACCTTCGCCAAATCACCTTCTAATTCGTGAGCAGTCTCTTCCTGTGGAAGTGTGAATGGATGGTGGGCGCTCATATAACGACCTTCTTCTTCAGACCATTCAAACATCGGCCAGTCAACTACCCAAAGGAAGTTGAATTTATCGTTATCAATCAAGCCAAGCTCTTTGGCAATACGTCCACGAAGGGCACCAAGAGTTGCATTGGCCACTTCAAGCGTATCTGCCACAAAGAGAACCAAGTCCTTATCTTCAAGAGCAAGCGCTGTTGTCAATTCTGCTTGGATGCCAGTCAAGAACTTAGCAACTGGTCCGTTTAATTCTCCATCAACAACCTTGACCCAAGCAAGACCTTTGGCACCATATTGTTTGGCTACTTCCGTCATCTTGTCAATGTCTTTACGTGAGTAGTTGTCCGCAGCTCCTTTGACCACAATGGCTTTTACAGCAGGTGCTTCTGAAA
The DNA here is from genome assembly GCF_946190155.1 of Streptococcus mitis. Taxonomy (GTDB): domain Bacteria; phylum Bacillota; class Bacilli; order Lactobacillales; family Streptococcaceae; genus Streptococcus; species Streptococcus mitis_CL. The sequence goes on along the minus strand of NZ_CAMHZL010000011.1, from coordinate 20,559 downwards.
AGACTTTAAAGTCTATACCTTTGACTACTTCTGTCAGGTCCTGAAGCAACATGTCGAAACGCGTATCTGGCTTGTCAGAACCGTAAAGAGCCATAGCGTCATCGTATTTCATACGAGGGAATGGAAGTGTCACTTCGATGCCTTTAGTTTCCTTCATCACGCGCGCAATCAAACCTTCTGTGATATCTTGGATTTCTTGCTCAGTAAGGAAAGACGTTTCCAAGTCGACCTGAGTGAACTCAGGCTGGCGGTCACCACGCAAGTCCTCGTCACGGAAACATTTAACGATTTGGTAGTAGCGGTCAAAACCAGCATTCATCAAGAGTTGTTTCGTGATTTGTGGACTTTGAGGAAGAGCATAGAAATGCCCTTTATTAACACGAGATGGCACCAAGTAGTCACGCGCCCCTTCAGGCGTTGACTTAGAAAGGAATGGTGTCTCCACGTCGATAAACTCCAACTCATCCAAGTAGTTGCGGATAGAGTGGGTCACCTTAGCACGAAGTTTAAGATTTTCCAACATTTCTGGACGACGAAGGTCAAGGTAACGGTAACGTAAACGTGTATCGTCATTGGCCTCAATCCCATCCTTAATCTCAAATGGGGTTGTCTTAGCTGTATTAAGCACTGTCAGAGCTGTCACGTTTAACTCAACTGCACCAGTTGGCAACTTATCATTGGCTTGCTCACGCGCAGCGACCTGTCCAGTCACCTCGATAACAAATTCGCTACGAAGGCTTTCAGCTGTTGCCATAACCTCTGCAGATACTTTTTCAGGGTTGATAACCAACTGCATGATTCCTTCACGGTCACGAAGGTCGATAAAGATCAAACCACCAAGATCACGACGACGGCCAACCCATCCTTTCAAGGTCATTTCTTGTCCGATGTGTTCCTCACGAACACGACCAGCATACATACTACGTTTCATTGTTTCTCTCCTCTTTTATTCTGTTACTATTTTACCATAAAAGCGCAGGCTCTTCATGAAAATCAGCAGAAAAGTTTGTCAGTCTTTAAAAATCAAGTGAAGACTCTAAAAATTAACACCAATAAAAAAATCCGATGAAGTTCACCGGACTCTTTTATTTTGAATTTTTGCCTGCTTTACGCTTTTCAGCGATTTCGGCTGCCTTTCGAGGCAAGACAATTTCCGTTGTATAAGCTGTCCCAAAGCGCAAGACACCTGCAATAGGGGCAAAGACAACTGCTAGATAGTTGTAGAAGAAATCGCCCTTAAAGGCATAAGCTAGCGCTCCAATGATGAAAAATAGAACAACTGCTTGAATCACTGCTAATAAAATTACTCGTTTCATGTGACCTCCTGACTCTATTATAGCATGAGAATCATCAAAAAGCTGACTAAATTATTCAAAGCGTGGAGAGAAATACTGTAGACCAGACCTTTTCTGCTAATATAAGCCAAGCCCAAGCTAAAACCAAGGCTAAAATAGACAAAAAATTGTTGCACATCACCTGGGAAATGAATCAAGGCAAACAGAAGACTAGATACCAGAAGGAACAGAACCTGTTTGCTCTTGTCCTGCTTAGGGAAGAGATAGCGTGCCAGCATTCCTCTAAAGATAAGCTCTTCTGTCAAAGGAGCAAAGACCACCACCATAAAGAAAGCAAATGCAGGCTGTTCCACTGTCAGTTGAGATACGATTTGTTGACTGACCGACGGATCTTCTGGTAAAAAGAACTGGGCTGTAATAGCCACTAGCAAAACCAGAGTAGGCAACCAGATATGACGATTAAAAGCTGTTGGCTGGATGCTAACCTTTTCTGTCTGATACCATCTGTAAACTCCATAAACATAGGCCCCTGACAGGGCGATATAAAGTGGTAAAACTCCATATATCGAAGCCCCTAGTCCAAGAGCTGACAGAGCCATACTCTGAACCAGACCATAGATAAAGAAAAAGGATAGAATAGCTAGAAGAAACCAGCCAAGGTTTTTAAGTAGTTTCATAAAGGTCTCCTATCTTGCTTTATAGCTGTTTTTCAATACAAAGAGGTTTGCTATTCCTAACACAAGTACCCAGGCAAGTAACATGCCGATATTAGAAAAGGATATTTCCCCGCCTTTTTTATTTAAAAGATTTACAATTGGACCAACGAACGAGTAATCCAACACTTTCTGAATCGTATCATTTTGAAGAGCAATTATAGGTAAAAAAGAGACAATTAACATAGGGAAGATACTATAAACTTGCGCTTTAGATTGAGTATCTGACACCGCACCGATTAGAAGGTTGAGAAAAATAATACTAATCGTTGCTAGGAGCAAATAGATAACGTAAGCAAATAAATAACCAGATACATCTACTTTAAGATAGATGGGAAGTACAATCATAGCAACCAACATTATCAGAATAGGGAGAACAAGCATACTGAAAGTATATTCTGTTGCTGTCACACCACTTAGGATGAGTGATTTAAGATTTCGTTTTTCCTTATCTTCTGCCATCATAATCGATACCATATAACCACTTCCCATGCTCAAGACCATCGTCAAGCTAGAAGATAGTAAAAATAGGCTCAATTGTCCATCCTTATTTAAAAATTCATTATATAAAACAGCAATACCAAAAGGCATCAATAAAGTCGCTAACAAAGTTGAATTGCTAATAAGAACTTGCACTCTTAACCATAGTAGGGCATTTAATTTTCTAAACATCTAACTTTTCTCCTGTCAATCTGATAAAGATTTCTTCTAAAGTTGGCTCACAAGAGTGAACCACCATCAAATCTGTCGTGTCTAAATGTGGCAATTCTTCAAATGGAACTATCTGTTCTCGTTCATCTTTATAAACTACACGTACTTTCTTATCCACATGATACTTCTGGATAATATCTTGTGGACTTCCATACTCTATTAAGTTTCCCTTATTTAAAAGAGATAAGCGATCACAAAGCAGAGTTGCTTCATTCATATCATGCGTGGTCAGAAAGATAGTTGTCCCCGCCTGCTTTAATTCTTGAAGTAGGGTATGAATCATCTTAGATGTTGTAGGGTCTAAGCCACTGGTTGGCTCATCTAGGAAGAGGATCTTAGGAGCATTCAGAAGGGCACGAGCCAAGAACATTCGTTGTTTCATTCCTGTAGATAGTTTTTCTGCGATGATGTCTTTAGCATCTGCCAATCCAACCTGGTGAAGTACCTGATTTACTCTATCTGACTTGAGACCATATAATTTAGCATAGATGAGAAGATTTTTGTAAAGACTCATCTTTTCATAAAAACCACTGCCATCACTAACAATACCAATTTGTTCCAAATCATTTGAGGTTAAATCTTGAGAATTCTTGCCTAACAAAACTGTTTTACCTTGATCTGCAGCCAACTGACCTGTCAAGACGTTGATCATGGTTGTTTTACCTGAGCCAGAAGGTCCAAGAAAACCAAAGATTTCACCCTCCTTAATCTCAAAAGAAATCTGATGAAGAGCTTTTTTGCTCCCAAAACTTTTGCTTACATTTTCAACACGAATCATAGAAACTCCTTTATTTAAAATAACGTTTCACCATAGGCAACTGCATCACATTGATATAAACATGGATTGCTCCTACAAGCAATAAGGACAGTAATTGAATCTTTCCTGTCAAGAAAGAAATGATAAAAAGAAAAATATATAAGATTGGCAAGACATACTGATTTAATTGGAATAAAATCCGAAAACTCTGTTCCAAATTAGCCTTGCGCTCCCCTTCATCGTAAGAATCGAAATGCTCTAAGATATCCTTTGGTGTAGAGAAAAATACCAAATCAAACTGGCGAACAATCGCAATGGTCTTAAAAAGATATTTTTGAACACTGAAAATCAGCACTAATGCCAAAAAAGAAAGAGGTAAGGTTATATGGCTTCCATTTAGTACAACCATTTCACTTGCTGAAATGAAGAGAGCTAATAAAATCGCTACACTTGCAATATTAAAAGCAATGGTTCCAAACTCGAGATTTCGATACATTTGCACATAATAGCTTTCATTCAGATCATCATCCATTTCCTCTTGATACAAGGAATGAAATTTTCTGCTTTTCTTTAAGAAATTGAATGTCAAAAGTATGCTAATGAAACCTAACACTAAACAAATAGCTGATATCCATGGTATCAAGATTTTTACATCTAACATAATTCCGTGGGATTCAGCAAGTGCCTTAAACATCCCTACAAACATGGCCAAAAAAAATCCCAAGACAATAGACATTAAAAATAACAATCCACGTTTCTTTTTCTTTTTCATATTCATTCTCCTTTTTCACTTGCTAGATTTTTGGATTTCTTTTCAATCCATTCAATTACTGGTATGAGGGCAAAATAGGCCCAAACAAATTGGTTACTTTGATAGGGACTAAACCAGCCTAAGTCTATCCCAATCAATAGAAATACGCTGATTAATAGAGCTACGACAACTACATAATAGATCACTTTATACTTGTTCATCACTCATCCTCCTCTAAGCGAAATACCGATTCGACTGTTTCGTTGAAAATTTGAGATATTTTCAGAGCAATGATAATGGATGGGGTGTACTCATCCCGTTCTAGTAGACTAATGGTCTGCCTGGAAACTCCTGCCAGCTTGGCTAAGTCGGTTTGATTGAGACCATCGCGAGCTCGAAGCTCTTTGAGACGATTTTTTAGCTGCATGTTACACACCTACTCTCCGTCAAATTCAACAGCTTGGATATCCTCAATACGTTGCAACTTGAATTTTTCTTTCCCATTTTTATCAACATGACGTAGTTTGACCCATTCCTCATCAACATCCACAACTTCCCATAAAGATGTTCCAAGCACTTGTCCAACGATTGTTGGTTTTTTTCCAATCAATTCTTTTAATAATCTTGACATTTCTATATTTCCTTTCTCTTTTCTTTCGATTACCTTTAACCTCTTCTCTAACCGCTTGATTTTTTTAGATTGACTACTATAAATCAAGACGAGAAAAGGGAAAAAAATCCATACCCACATGTGACTCCCTCCTATTTCTTTATTTCTTAACTTGCTTACATTGTAACACATCTTTTTCTTTTTGACAAGCATATTTGTCAAAAAGTTTATGATTTTTGTCATTTTGCAAAAGAAAAAGGTCAGAGTAGTTTTCTGACCAGTTTTTCTGTTATTAAAACCCTAGTTTTTCAAAGATTTCTGAGAAGTTTTGGCTGATAGTCTCAAGCGACACTTGCACTTCTTCTCGGGTTTGGTTGTTCTTGACCGTCACTTGTCCGCTTTCGACTTCACTCTCTCCTAGGGTGATGAGGGTCTTAGCCGCAAAGACATCGGCTGACTTGAACTGAGCTTTGAGTTTACGGTTGAGGTAATCACGCTCTGCTTTGAAACCTTGTTGGCGAAGGGCTTGTACCAACTCCAAGGCCTTGACATTTGCCCCTTCGCCCAAGACTGCGATATAGACATCTAGGGCGTTTTCAATAGGGAGGGCTACACCTTGCTTTTCAAGAATGAGAAGCAGGCGCTCTACACCAAGTCCAAAACCAAATCCAGCAGTTTCAGGGCCTCCAAAGTAAGAAACCAAACCATCGTAACGACCACCCGCACAGACTGTCAAGTCATTGCCCTCAATCTCTGTGATAAACTCGAAAATGGTGTGGTTGTAGTAGTCCAGACCACGCACCATATTGGTATCGATGATATAGTCTACTCCAAGATTTTCCAACATCTGACGCACAGCATCAAAATGAGCTTGGCTTTCTTCATCAAGGAAGTTCAAGATAGAAGGAGCATTCTCCACTGCCACCTTGTCTTCTTTTTCCTTAGAGTCCAAGACACGGAGAGGATTTTCCTCCAAGCGACGTTGGCTATCCTTAGACAAGGTCTCCTTGAGCGGTGTCAAATAGTCAATCAAGGCTTGGCGGTAGGCTGCACGGCTCTCAGGATTTCCAAGAGTGTTAAGATGTAATTTGACACCTTGGATGCCGATTTCTTTCAAGAAATGGGCTGCCATCGCGATAGTTTCCACATCGGTAGCTGGATTGCTAGAGCCAAAACACTCAACCCCAATCTGGTGGAACTGGCGCAAACGCCCTGCCTGCGGACGCTCATAACGGAACATAGGTCCCATGTAGTAGAACTTGCTTGGCTTTTGCACTTCTGGCGCAAAGAGTTTATTTTCCACATAGGAACGGACAACGGGCGCAGTTCCTTCTGGACGGAGGGTAATATGACGGTCACCCTTGTCATAGAAATCATACATTTCCTTGGTTACGATATCCGTTGTATCTCCGACAGAGCGGCTGATAACCTCGTAGTGCTCAAAAATAGGCGTGCGCACTTCTGCGTAGTTATAGCGCTTGAAAATCTCACGGGCAAAGCCCTCAACGTACTGCCATTTGGCAGACTCAGCAGGTAAAATATCCTGCGTTCCTTTTGGTTTTTGTAATTTCATAGGGAATCCTCTTTAAACTTAATAGTCTTATTTTACCATAAATAGAGGGATTAAAACAGTGAGAGAAGAAAATCTCAAGAGAGTCTTTTCAGAAAATTCATCAAAAACTTGCCAAATTGTCAGAATTATGAGAAAATAGAGGATATTTATCACGTGGAGGGACTGTAATGAGAGAGGATATCAAAATCAATGACCGTGCTTTGGCCTTGCAAGACCAAATTATCGAAAAGCTAGAGAAGGTTTTTGATACAGATGTGGAATTGGATGTTTACAATCTAGGGTTGATTTATGAAATCAATCTGGATGAAACAGGTCTCTGCAAGATTGTCATGACCTTCACCGATACAGCCTGCGATTGCGCAGAGAGTTTGCCTATCGAAATCGTGGCAGGTTTGAAACAAATCGAGGGCATCGAAGATGTTAAGGTTGAAGTTACCTGGTCACCTGCTTGGAAAATCACACGAATCAGTCGCTACGGCCGTATTGCCCTTGGACTACCACCTCGTTAATACTCTTCAAAAATCTCTTCAAACCACGTCAGCGTCGGCTTGTCGTAGATATGGTTACTGACTTCGTCAGTTCTATCCACAACCTCAAAGCAGTGCTTTGAGCAACCTGTGCCTAACTTTCTAGTTTGCTCTTTGATTTTTATTGAGTATAAGCAGGCAAATCACTTTTGAAGATAAAAATAAGCAAGCCGAAGTTGGCTTGCTTTTTGAGTTTATTTTTTACCTGACTTGTCCATATTCCAGAAGTCTGTCACGGCTCCGCGTGAAGCAGATGATACGATATGGGCATATTTACCGAGGACACCACGGCTGTAAAGTGGTGGCAAGGTTGTTTCTGCCTTGCGTTTTTCAAGTTCTTCTTCAGATACAGCCATGGAAATTTCTTTGGTATCTTGGTCAACCGTAACGATATCGCCTGTACGGAGGTAGGCAATTGGCCCACCATCCTGAGCTTCAGGGGCGATATGTCCAACAACCAGACCATAAGTACCACCAGAGAAACGTCCGTCTGTCAAGAGGGCAACTTTGTCTCCTTGACCTTTACCAACAATCATTGATGAAAGTGACAGCATCTCAGGCATACCAGGACCACCCTTAGGTCCAACGAAACGAACAACGACTACATCGCCATCAACGATTTCATCTGTCAGAACGGCCTGGATAGCATCTTCTTCCGAGTCAAAGACCTTAGCTGGTCCAACGTGACGACGCACTTTCACACCTGACACCTTGGCAACCGCACCGTCAGGAGCAAGGTTCCCGTTCAAGATGATAAGCGGACCGTCTGCACGTTTTGGATTTTCAAGTGGCATGATAACTTTTTGACCTGGTGTGAGGTCTGCAAAGTCAGCCAAGTTCTCAGCGACAGTCTTACCAGTACATGTGATACGGTCCCCGTGAAGGAAACCATTCGCCAAGAGATATTTCATAACCGCAGGCACACCACCGACTTCGTAGAGGTCTTGGAAAACATACTGACCAGATGGTTTCAAGTCGGCCAAGTGAGGCACACGTTCTTGGATCGTATTGAAGTCCTCAAGAGACAAGTCAACATTGGCCGCATGGGCAATGGCAAGCAAGTGAAGAGTGGCATTTGTAGAACCACCGAGAGCCATGGTTACAGTGATAGCATCTTCAAAGGCTTCACGAGTCAAGATATCTGATGGCTTAAGACCAAGTTCCAACATCTTAACAACAGCACGTCCTGCTGCTTCGATATCTTCTTTCTTATCAGCTGATTCAGCTGGGTGAGATGAAGACCCTGGCAAACTCATCCCGAGAACTTCGATAGCAGTCGCCATGGTATTAGCTGTGTACATACCACCACAGCCACCAGGGCCAGGGCAGGCATTACATTCAAGACGTTTCACGTCCTCAGCTGTCATGTCACCGTGGTTCCATTTTCCGATACCTTCAAAGACAGAAACCAAGTCAATGTCTTTGCCATCAAGATTTCCCGGTGCAATGGTTCCACCATAGGCGAAAATAGCTGGGATATCCATATTGGCAATGGCAATCATAGAACCAGGCATATTCTTATCACAGCCACCGATAGCGACGAAGGCATCCACGTTGTGACCACCCATAGCCGCCTCGATAGAGTCTGCAATGATATCACGAGATGTCAAAGAGAAACGCATACCAGGCGTTCCCATGGCAATACCGTCCGCTACAGTGATAGTCCCAAACTGCACAGGCCAAGCACCTGCAGATTTGACACCTTCTTTAGCCAATTTCCCAAAGTCATGCAAGTGAATGTTACATGGTGTATTTTCCGCCCAAGTCGAAATTACCCCAACAATCGGTGTTTCAAAGTCCTTATCTGTCATACCAGTCGCACGAAGCATGGCACGGTTTGGTGATTTTACCATACTATCATAAATGCTACTGCGGTGACGTTTATCTAATTCAGTCATTTATTCCCTCCCATTTCAGTTTTTACTATTATAGCACATTTTAAAAGCAATGAACAGAAGAAAATTCTTGAATTTTCAGAAAATTCTATACAGAAATATTTTCTTTAAAAATGTTACATTTATTTCTTGACTTTATAAATTAAAGTGATATCATTTAGATATCAAATAATAGGAGGTCATTCTTATGACTGAAAAACTAATCAATTCAAAACCAAATGGTGTATTCGCATTGATTCTCATTGAATTGGCGCTCGTACTCGGTATCTTTATATTTATAATGGGTGTTGGTTCGGAAAACATTTTTGGAATTATTATCGGACTTTTATTAAGCTTAATTGCAGGCCTAGCTCATGCTGGTTTAAAAGTTGTCAAACCTCAGGAAGCTCTGGTTTTGACCCTTTTTGGTAACTATACAGGTACCATCAAAGAACCTGGTTTTTACTTTGTTAATCCCTTCAGCGTAGCAGTCAACCCTGCAAATCACACTAGACTGGGACAAAGTGGTGATGTTAGCACAAAATCTCCTTTGTCAGGAATGAAATCATCAAATGGCAATGATGTAAACATTGAAATTGGCAAAAAACAGATTTCCCTCAAGGTTATGACCTTGAGCAATTCTCGCCAAAAAATCAATGATTGTCTAGGAAATCCCGTAGAAATCGGGATCGCGGTAACTTGGAGAGTTGTTGATACAGCCAAAGCAGTCTTCAATGTGGACAACTACAAAGAATATCTTTCATTGCAATGTGATAGCGCCCTCCGAAATATTGTCCGCATCTATCCTTACGATGTCTCTCCTAATGTGGATACTACAGGTGACGGGCAAGCAGATGAAGGTAGTCTCCGTGGTTCTAGTGAGATTGTAGCTAACCGTATTCGTGAGGAAATCCAAAGTCGTGTTGAGGATGCTGGCTTGGAAATCCTTGAAGCACGTATTACTTACCTAGCTTACGCTCCAGAAATTGCTGCTGTCATGCTTCAACGCCAACAAGCATCTGCCATTATTGATGCCCGTAAGATGATTGTGGATGGTGCTGTAGGAATGGTTGAAATGGCACTAGAACGACTCAATGAAGGGGAATTGGTAGAGCTTGACGAAGAACGAAAAGCTGCCATGGTTTCAAATCTCCTTGTCGTACTCTGTGGCAATCATGATGCACAACCAATTGTCAACACAGGAAGTCTTTACTAAAGATGGCTGAAGCTAAAAAGAAGCAGATCCCCCTTCGACTCTCAACAAAGTTATACGCTGCACTCGCATCATGGGCAGAAGATGACTTTCGTTCAGTCAATGGGCAAATCGAATATCTCCTCACAGAATGTGTCAAACAACGGAAGAAAGACGGAAAATACGTATCAGAAACCATTGACGAACCATTTGAGATTGATATTTAACACCTTCTCCTGTCTGCTAGGACTGACAGGAGAATTTTTTCATCTTTTTTTGTCAAGTAACTTTACTTTACAAAAAAAATGTGTTATTCTAATATGGTTGATGAAAATCAGTAGATTGAATCGAATATAAATACCTAAAGGAGAAATCAAAATGGCAGTACCTGCACGTCGCACTTCAAAAGCGAAGAAAAACAAACGTCGTACACACTACAAAGTAACAGCTCCATCTGTAAACTTTGACGAAACTACTGGAGATTACTCACGTTCTCACCGTGTATCACTTAAAGGATACTACAAAGGACGTAAAATCGCTAAAGCTGCATCAGCTGAATAATAGAAGGGAGATACCATGCGCGTAAATATTACACTTGAACACAAAGAATCTGGTGAACGCTTGTACCTTACTTCTAAAAACAAACGTAACACTCCAGACCGTCTTCAATTGAAGAAATACTCACCAAAACTTCGCAAACACGTTGTGTTTACAGAAGTTAAATAAGAGTTAAATTAGTGAAAATAGCGTTAAATCAACGTTTTAACACTTAATAATAGCCAAGTGGTAACATTTTGGCAACAAAAAAGGTAGTAAGACATAATCTTGCTACCTTTTTATAATCTCCGTTTTCGTATAACAGACTTCGCTAGTGATACGAAAGCCGTGATTTTAATTTATAGTGAAAGTACCCCCTCTAGTTTGTCCGCAACCTCTTTCATAGCAGAGGGGCGAAGATGGGAATAAACTCCCAAAGTCGTCTGTATATCTGCATGTCCTAGCCTATTTTTAAGTTCTAGGTCATTCATACCCAAAGAGAGCAACAGACTAGCATGGGAGTGCCTTAAATCATGTATACGAATACTTTTGACTTCAGCCATTTCTCCATGTTTCTTCATGCTATTAGCAAGCATTGTCTTAGTCACTGGTAAACAGTTATAAGAAAAGACAAAACTTATTTTTCCTAGCTTTTTCTGATGATTTTTCCATAAGGATAGCGCCTTAATCGTCGTATCATCAAGATAGATTTTTCTATTGCTTGAAAATGTTTTTGTAGGGTTAATTTGCCAATTATTTTTATTTTGATAAAACATAGACTTATTGACTTGTACAGCTTTATTCTCAAAATCAACATCTTCCCATGTTAAAGCTTGTAATTCGCTTATCCTCAATCCTGTCATAAAGAGAAATAGAAAACAGATATATTTCAAATGTTCTACAACATCATCTTTTTCAAAGGTTTTAATAAATTTTTCAAATTCTTCTTTTGTCCAAAAATCAACCTTTTTTCTAGTCCTCTTCATATTTCCAACCTGCCGAGCAGGATTTTCGCTCACAACACCCAAAGTAAGCGCCATATCAAATAGCTCTTTTACTGTTTGATGTAAATCTTTTAAATAGTTATTAGATAGCCCCTCTTCCAAGATGTCTGTATGCCATTTTTTTATATGAATAGGTTTAACATCAACCATTTTCATAGGATAAAAATATTTCAATCTTTTCAACTTAGAAGAAAAGGTCATAAATGTCCTGGTAGTCACTTTATTCTTATAGTGAGGTACAAAATACTTTTCCAAAAACAACTCAACCGTTAAAGTCGCACCATGTACAATAGCTTTTTTCGAGTGTTTCGCTATAAAATCATCATACCATTTCTTGGCTTCTGTTTGAGTTTTAAACCCTCTTTTCTTTTTCTGCATTCTTTTACCAGTCACTTCATCAAAACCTAGTGAAGCAACCGCATAATAAGAGCTACTAGCCTTGTCATAATATACATGAGGGATTTTAGGCATATTCTTCCACTTCCTCAAAATTTAATTTTGTACCCAAAATTTCCTCAACAGCTTCAACAGGAACTTGCCCCAATCCCTTAGAATTATAGTAAGCAAAGCCCTTTTGTACCATCAAAGCCTTGGCCTGTTTAATCAAACTATAAGCTTGATAATTTCCAAAACCTAATTTTTTCAAATCTTCTTTTGTTACGAACATAGCATTTTTCTCCTTTTCATGTTATAATTACTTTGGTTTTTTATTTTGATGTGTGATTGATTTTCACGCATCTTTTTTTTGCATCTATTCCATAAATTCCTATCATTTATGAACATATAAATATTATCTAGTTCTTGACTTATCGGTATAAACTTCCCAAAGCGTACTATACGAAAGTCAGTATTTAACCTTTCATCAAAGAAAATCACAATTTTTTTAGTCATTTGTCACGTCCTTTATTTTCTTTGGCAATATTCTAGGATAAATACAATCTTCAAGCAATTTACTTATAAAATCATCTTTATCATCTGAGCAAAATATATCTTCATATTTGAAGTTTAAAACAGCCATAGAACCATCTTTTTTCTGATAAAAATCAACTCCCCTACGTTTCACAACTTCAGAAATATTATATAAACGATTTTCATCTGACCCTTGCTTATAGGTTACATCTAATAAAAAGTTAATTCTCCTAAGGAACTGATTTAGATCCTCTTCCTTAATTTCTCCAAAAAATAATTTTGGTGACTTATAAACAGGCATAATTATCAACCTTGGAACTACCCTTTTATTTTGATAGCGTGCCGACATTCTAGCAGAATTAAGGGGGTCAAATAATTTTAGCCAATCACTTGGAGACATATTATTTTCCCTTAAATCGTCTAATACTAAGATTTCTTCACCATAATAATCATCAAAAGGATTAGCAGAAGAAGCCGAATAGATATCCCCTCTCAAACCTATTTCATTTAATTTACTTTGAACCTGTAAGGCTATTTCTCTAGATAAAGTCGACTTCCCAACTTCTGATTCTCCTTGTATATAAATTACAGTTAATTGATATTCCCCAAGTTCCAAACTTTTTAAACGTAAAAAAGCCTGACGTTCTCCATAAAAATTAAATCGTTCCCTAAATTTCTGTTGATTATTTCCAAAGAGAAAAGCAAGGTTATCGTCTTCCATAACATCATTATAGGTCAATTCTCCTAGTTGAACTTTAGCCAATACCAAATCAAGACTTTCTTCTGATTTCTCACGTTTTCTTGTTGCAGAATAATTCTCAAAATCTTCTTTATTCTGATTGATAAAAACTTCATAGTCAAGCGTATCAAATGTTTCAACATCACTAACAGGATATTGATATTTATCTTTATCTTTTGCATGGATAAGATAAGCTAAAGCGTTGATACGTGTATAACCCCTACCGCCTTTTGATTTTGGAGTCTCGACACGTTCTTTTTCTACCCCTAAAGCCATAGCAACTTTTGATAAATCTATCAATTTTGGAAAATCAATATATCCGTGAATATGAGGTTCGACCAATTTTGTCCCATAGGAAATATCTTTATCATGAACGATAAAAGCCACTTCCACAAATTCATCTTCTTCGACTAGTTCACGGATACGGTCAAAGATTAATCTAAAAATCTTATCTTTATTTTCTTCCCAGTTTTCTAATAGTTTCTTATCCGATACAGTCCAATCCCAATAATCTGGTTTGAGTTGTTGCTCAAATAAGAAACGTCTGTTTCTAATTCTTTTAGTCATTCTTTATCCTTTTCAATTCATGAAAGACTTTTGTATATTTTTTCTATGTTTTCGTTTTTTTATTCTATCATTTTGGATATATACTCTTTTTTTTGGAGAATATATCCACGAATATATCCACGAATATATCCAAGAAAAACCCTTAATTTTTTGGCATTTTTGTTTCCCTAACGCTACGCTGACACCTTCGGTAACGTCCACGGAAAGCTTGCCAATCAAGGGATTACCCTTGGTTTGCACCATTCTATCGTCAAGTCCTAGAATGGCGCTCGCGCATAGGTTTTGGAAATATGGATATATACTCCCCCAAAAAAACTTTTTAACTAAAATTTCTGCATATTTAGGTAGCTTATTGCATTGCCCTATCGGAACAAGTCAGCCAACTAGATGCCCGCTGATACTCGCAACCGCGCAAGGCGAACCGCCTTTTTTGCGGTCGCTATCAGCTACTAGTTAGCTCACTTGTAAACCGATAGGAGCAAGGCGGCTAGCTCCCATCATATACAGAAATTTTAGACTTACATAGCAAGTTTTAGCCCTGAAGCTACCAGTTTGGCGGCTTTATATCCTGGATTTCTACCATCAACCCATAAAGCTTTGACTGCCACATCAAGAAGCTCAACAAATAGAATTTTCCCAAATTCAGCGTGTTCTTCAATTTCCTCAAAACTGCCATAAACTTCAATGATGATAGGCTTAACGTCCTCTTGGTCAATTACGCCATCACTTACAGCCTTAGCAATTCGCTCATCAACGCCCTCTAAATTGTAATGACTCATAATGTCAGTAGGTTTTTTATTTTTGTACTTCATACTTACCCTAGCTTTAGAAAAATCTACTAGAATTTTCTTAGGGATATCAAATTGAGAGCTATCAAGTGCCACCTCTTTAAGTGATACTTCTGAAGTTAATTTAATTTTATTTTTTGCCATAATTTTTTCCTCTTTTTTCTATTATTTTAATTTTGAAAAGAACCCTTTGCCTTGTTTTTCTTCTAAGGCTTCAATTCGTTCTTCTAGCTTTTGTAATCTTCTAATATCGTTTTTCAATGAAATAATCTGAAAGGCTGTATTTTTGTTACTTTCTTTCTGTTTTTCTTGAAATTTTTTCAATTCAGCCACATCTATTTTTAGTGCTCTTTCTTCAGCACTTTTTAAGTCACCCCATATCTCAATGACTGATTCAGACATTTTCTTTGTTTCATCAATTCGCTTAGACAATTTTATAAACTTTTGAAATTCTTCTTCAGTAAACTGATAATGCTCTTTTACATGCTTACGAGTAACATGTATCTTCACCTTCTTAAACTTATATCCTGATAATCGTTCAATAGATATCCGCCATTTTTTTATAGCGCTATATGACTTGCCAGTAGCTTCTACAATATCTTTGTATTCGTAATAATCTTTATAGGCCATCTCCTTTTCTCTTTTCCGTATATATGATATAATTTAATAAGATATTTTTAGGTAGTCTTTGAGGATTTTTTTCTTCAAAGACTTTTTTATACAATCATAAGCGTTTACCCCCTTGAAACCTTTCTATCAAATGTGATATACTTAGTACGTCACTATGTGATATAATTCAATATTATCTCATTTTGAAGTGTTTGTCAACCAAAAACACGTCTTTTTGTGATTTTATTTTGAAAGGTTGTGATTTAATGATAAATTCAAATATATTTCCCCAAAGACTCAAAGAGTTACGACTAAAAAAGGGGTTAACACAAACAGAACTAGGTGAAAAAGTAGGAGTAAAACAGAACACCTACACAAATTGGGAAAACGGAAAAAGAGAACCCAACTTTGAAACGCTTCTAAAATTAGCTTCAATACTTAACACTACAACTAGTTATTTACTGGGAGAAAGTGATATACAGTATGGATATGGAAGTAAAGAATTTGAAGAATACATACAAAATAGCCCTGATATTTTCTCGGAAATATTTATAAATCAAACTAGAGACACAATGAGAGCACTTCCTTATCTAGCAAAGAAAGAAGGGAAAACAACAGATGAAGTTTTTAGAGAAATAACTGAAAATATGTCAGAACAAGGCAAAAAGATCGCAACAGCATTTTACTTAACAGAAACAATAGAAAATATCACAAACGGCAACAATTCGGAAACAACAGAAACAAAATAACCCTATTTTTAGTAACTTAAAACTTATTAAAACTTAATAAAATATAGCGTTTTAGTTAAAACAATAGCTATATGTTACAGAAGTTAAATAATAGGTCATTCCGTTTCATGACTTACACCCTATTAGTTAGACAAAAATATCTAGCTGATGGGGTGTTTTATTATAAAACTAACATTATATAGTCTTTCTCTATATTCTTTCAACTGATACTATTTAAGGAGAAACATTTATGAAAATAAAATTTAAAGAAAGCAATACCATTACTTCCATAAAATACAAATCTTTTCTATTTGTAAAATTGCCACTACTAGCTATTTTGTACGCAGTTGTTATCAACTTCATACTTAGTTTTAAGTTGACAGCTATAAGTGATTTGCTAACGTCTAAAGGCATTATCCCTTTAATTTTAATTATTCTACTGGCTTATCTTGCCTTCAAGAACTATACTTCTTTTAAAGACTTACGTGAAAATTATAAAGCCAAGAATATTGATG
Source organism: Streptococcus mitis (assembly GCF_946190155.1). GTDB lineage: Bacteria > Bacillota > Bacilli > Lactobacillales > Streptococcaceae > Streptococcus > Streptococcus mitis_CL. Next base: position 4,160 of record NZ_CAMHZL010000011.1, on the reverse strand, counting down.
GTATTAATATACTAGTAAAACTTATTCGCATACATGATATGGTTAAAGTCAGAGAGCTTGGATTTAACAAAACAATCTATAACTACACATTTTCATGGGAAGATATCATTTTCCCTGCCATTAACAACAATATAAACGGCTCAAAACTTGAACCACTTGTTAAAAAATATTCTTTCCAGGTACTATCTATGAACATTCCCGCAAAAATGATTGGGAATGTGATCTATGTTGATCCCAAGGTGCTTGAAGAATGTATTAAAAATGATATTGAAGAAAAAAATAAACTTTTAAATTTTTAAAGATGGCTTTTATTGAAGTTAGCAATAACAAATGGCTCTTTGTCAACTGTAGTAAGTTGATGAAGAGCTTTTTTTCTAAAGCATTCATGGTAGCACATCCTTTAGACTACTATATCACTTTGAACTATATGGGTCTAATTGCTTATAGACGATGATAGCTGGATACTAAGAGAAATTCAAAAAGCACTAAGGGAAAGCGTCCCAAAGTGCTTAATATCAAGGCTCCAAAGCCTATCTTATTCAATAAAATATTACAACATCTTGTTGTAGAATTCAACGACAAGTGCTTCGTTGATTTCTGGGTTGATTTCGTCGCGTTCTGGCAAGCGAGTCAATGAACCTTCCAATTTTTCAGCGTCGAATGATACGAATGCTGGACGTCCAAGAGTAGCTTCTACTGCTTCAAGGATGGCTGGAACTTTCAATGATTTTTCACGAACTGAGATCACTTGACCTGGAGTTACGCGGTATGATGGGATATCAACGCGTTTTCCGTCAACAAGGATGTGACCGTGGTTTACGAATTGACGAGCTTGACGACGAGTAGTCGCAAGACCAAGACGGTAAACAACGTTATCCAAACGACGTTCCAAAAGAAGCATGAAGTTGAAACCTAGGATTCCGCCTTTGATTTTTGTAGCTTGTACGAACAAGTTACGGAATTGTTTTTCACCTACACCGTAAGTGAAACGAAGTTTTTGTTTTTCAGCCAATTGCAAACCGTATTCTGACAATTTAGAACGGTTGTTTGGTCCGTGTTGTCCTGGTACGTAGTTACGACGTGCCAATTCTTTACCTGTACCTGTAAGTGAAAGGCCAAGGCGACGAGCTTGTTTCCAAGATGGTCCTGTATAACGTGACATGTGAATGTCCTCCTGATATAAATAATATTTCGGTGGAAATAGTCACTTAGAAAGCCCTGATTCGTGCAGATGCCCTTCGCCTAAACAGCCAAGGTTACTTATCATAAGACACCTGTTGACGAGCTTCATGCTTTCCTGCTGATATTTCGCACAAAATCCATTTTACCATGAATGGCTAGATTTGTAAAGGGGTTTTAAGCTTTATTTTCATTGCCAGAGAGGTTAAGAAGGAGGGTAAAGGTGCTTCCTAGGCCGTACTGGCTGCTGACTGTGATTTCCCCACCCAATTGATGGGCCAATTCACGCGCAATCGCAAGACCAAGACCATGACCACCTGTCTTCATGTTACGCGAAGTTTCTACACGATAAAGGCGTTTGAAAATATTCTCCAAATCCTCTGGAGCAATGCCCTGTCCCTCATCAGTCACACTAATTGAAAGCTGGTTCTTCTCCATCTTAGCCACCACTTCCAGCTTAGTTCCTGGAGCTGAGTATTTAAAAGCGTTATTGATCAGATTCACCAAGATACGAGAAAGTTTGGCATAATCTCCCTCAATCCGGGCAGACTCTGGAATTACCTGCAAATGGACATCTCGCTCCTCCTGCTCAATCAAGAACTGAAATTCACTCATGCACTCAATCAAGAGCTGGTCCAGAAAAATGCTGTCTTTGCTGGTCGTTTCCACCTGATTTCTAGCTGTGTTTAGGGTCAAAAAATTCAACTCCTCAACTAGTTTATTGAGTCTTTCCGTCTGACGCCCAATGGTTGCTAGATAATGGTCCTGTTCTCCTTCCTTGATAACCCCATCCAAAATCCCTTCTACCGTCGCTTGGATTGAAGTGATGGGGGTCTTGATATCATGCGAAAGTTGAGCAATCATCAAGCCCTTTTCTCGTTCGCTTTCTTCCAAGGAATCAAAGGTGGCCTGCAAATCATGGGACATTTCATTGAAAGCTTGGCCTAATTGTTGAAATTCTACAGGGCCTTGAACCTCCAGATTTGATGGAAAGTCCTTGTCCGCTACCCGCTTGGCATGTTCCTTGAGTTTACTCAACGAAGTAAAGACCGGCGATAGGAGAAATAGACTAATCCCAGCACCGACAAAACTAGCTATGAGGGTCATCCCCACTAGGAAATAAATTTCTCTTTCTTCAATTAACATTCGCTGGATGGCCCAAAAGACCACGATAATCGTTAGGAGTGTTGAAATGATATACCCTACTAAAATATAACTTTTTAATTTCATTGACTACCTCGCGCTTTCTCAATTTTGTAGCCCAAGCCCCAGACGGTTTTGATGGTCGGTGTTTCTGTACTAGCATGTTTAGCCAATTCCTGTCGCAGAGCATGAATATGAACATTCAAGGTATTAGTATCATCCACGTAGTCTTCTTGCCAGACCTTTTCATAGAGGTCTGTTTTAGAGAAAACGCGCTCTGGATTACTAGCTAAAAGCCATAGAAGTTCGAAGGATTTTACTGTCAAATCAAGCGCCACATCTCCGACTTGGACCTCATGACTACTGTGATTCATTCGTAAATCCCCAAGACTGACGACTTCTGACTCACCTCCACGATGAAGGCGACGCAAGATATTGTGGACACGCAAAACCAGCTCACGGGGGCTAAAGGGCTTGGCAATAAAGTCATCTGCCCCCAAACTTAGACCGTAAATCTTGTCCTGCTCGCTGGTCTTAGCCGTGATAAAGAGAAAAGGCTGATCCGGAGATTGATACTGGACCTCGCTAATCAAATCATAACCATTCATCCGAGGCATCATGATATCTGTAATAATCAAATCAATCGATTTTCGCTTGAAGATTTCTAAGGCCTCTACCCCATCATGGGCCACCAAAACCTGATATCCTGCCTGAACCAGATAACGTTGATGAATATCTGTGATTTCTACCTCGTCGTCAACGAGTAAAATTGTCTTTCCCATCTGTCTCTCCTTTGAAAAAAACAGTGCTATACTACAATAGTATAACACTATTTTCATCGCTTTACGAACATTCTAAACGATATCTGGATTTTTCAAATCCTAGATAGAAAGTCTGTAGCTAGACTAGTCATTTTCCTCTTTTTTAGCTTTCAAACCGAGTCCACCTAGCAGACCTGCCAAAGCTAATCCAAAGAATCCAATAGTAGCCATTGATGTTTGGGCTTCACCAGTATATGGAAGCATGTCTTTTTGATCTTTCATGTGAGCAGCCATCATTGGACTTGACACCTTGTTAGTAGATGCCATCTTGCCTTCATCAGACATTTTGCTTGAGGTTACCATAGGCTGGCTAGCATTCATGGTTTTGTCCTGCTCTTTGTTAGGCATCATCTTATCCTGGCTAGCAGCTGGCATTTGAGATTTCATCTCATTGAGGGACTTATACCCATTCAAGTTCACTGTCAATTCTTTAGTCGCTACGAGATTTGTCAAATCAGCCTTGCCGTCTTTAGCACCGTATACCTTGATAGTTGCTTTATAGCTTTGCGTACCATTTTGTTTCAACAAGTCAAGCAGTTCTTTGTCAGATTTTCCTTGAGTGCCAGCCAAATCCACTTCATAGAAGTAAAGGCCTTTGCCCAATTTCTCTACTGGTGGAAGAGCAGGATTTTTAGCTGAACCGTTGTCTGACCATGGAGCCTTGTCAGAAGCTTTCAAGATAAGACGAGTCAACATGCCGTCACCAGCGAAGAATTCGTATGGAATAACTTGGTTGACGCCGGCTGTGAATGGGCCTGGGAAATTGGCTTTGTCCAAGTAAGTAGCTGGGACATCTACTGTGTCTTTGGTATTGTCAGCCACACCTTTTTGAACTTCAGCTGGAGTGGTCAAGCCATTCAAGTTTACTGTCAAATCCTTAGTCGCTACAAGATTGCTCAAATCAGCCTTGCCATCTTTGGCACCGTACACCTTGATGGTAGCTTTATAGCTTTGAGTGCCGTTTTGTTTTAAGAGGTCAAGTAGCTCTTTATCAGATTTACCTTGAGTGCCTGCCAA
>NZ_CAMHZL010000010.1:0-65813 GCF_946190155.1 Streptococcus mitis | reverse complement strand
GACTTCAAGGTTCAGGAGCGTAAGTCTGATAAGTTGTATCTAGGTGAAACCCGTGTCCTCCAAGAAGGAAAACAAGGCGTCCGTGTTCACTTGATTGAAGTGGAAAATGGAAAACGTCAGCTTAAAGAAACTTACGATAAAGTCGCTGCAGAAGATCGTATCGTGGAAGTTGGAACCAAACCAGGCACCTCTCTTCCAGAAGACGAAGTGAAAAATCTTGTGCTTAACAGACCAGAACTTGTAATTGAAGAAGAAACAATCGATTTCAAGGTTCAGGAACAAAAGAACGATAAACTTCCAGTAGGTCAAACTCGAGTCCTCCAAGAAGGAAGACAAGGAGTCCGTGTTCACTTAATCGAGGTTGAAAATGGTAAGCGAACTGAAAAGGATAGCTATGATAAAGTTATGGCTCAGGATCGCATCATAGAAGTCGGTACAGCTGGTGAAACAACGAAACCAGTACAGCCGGTAGATACAAAACCACAAGTGTCAGAAAAAGCAGAAACAAAACCAATTGCTCCAAGTGAAGCTAGTCAAACTAATAAAGCCCAGTTACCAAATACAGGTAGTGTGACAAGCCAAGAAACAGTAGCAGCAGGTTTAGCTCTACTCTGTTTGAGTGCAGGATTAGTAGCCACTAAAGGTAAAAAAGAAGACTAGAAATTTTGATACTTTCGTTATCATTAAAGAGTGGAGAGAAACTCTTGTCTTAGATAGAAGATAAATCCCTTGGAATATAAGTTTCTAAGGGATTTTCTTTGTATAAAATTGTATAGTGTTATTATCTACCTTATTTTGTAGAGAAAGCAAAAATCCCTAGAAAATGTTTAGGGATTCAATTATTTCATTAAGAACAATTCAACAATCATCTCGATATACATGACAAGGGTTAATAAGAATCCTGCACGCCAGAAGAATTTGATGAATTTAGGATAGTAAAAGCTACGTTTTTTCAAAAGGAAGAAAAAAACGAGAATAATGGCTAGGACTGAGAGGGCTAGGCCCAGTCTAGGGAGGAAATTATGGGTAAAGGTTTTAGCTGTAATAAGGTAATACTCAAATACCAAGACTGGAAAAGCCAAATCCGCAAAGTTTCGTCCTAGTTTTTTTAATCTAAAAAGTTTGGTTATGATAATGCAGACTACTAAGGTCAGTATCAATAATAAAATAGATGCTAATTTCATTAAAATCATATCCATATTGTATCATAAAAAATCGCTAATGGAAACGAGAAACAGAGGAATTTATAGGAAAGTCAGGCTTTTGAGATTGTGAGTGTTTTTTGTTATAATGAAAGTTATGAAATCTTATAATACCTTGAATGATTATTATCGAAAACTCTTTGGAGAAAAGACCTTTAAAGTCCCTATTGACGCGGGATTTGACTGTCCCAATCGTGATGGAACTGTGGCTCATGGAGGCTGTACTTTTTGTACGGTTTCAGGTTCTGGAGATGCTATTGTCGCACCGGATGCGCCTATCCGAGAGCAATTTTATAAGGAAATTGACTTTATGCATCGTAAGTGGCCAGATGTGCAGAAGTATCTGGTTTATTTTCAAAATTTTACCAATACCCATGAAAAGGTGGAAGTGATTCGAGAACGTTATGAACAGGCTATCAACGAGCCAGGTGTAGTAGGAATCAATATTGGAACGCGCCCAGACTGTTTACCAGACGAAACCATCGAATATTTGGCTGAGTTATCGGAGCGAATGCATGTGACGGTTGAATTGGGCTTGCAGACCACCTATGAAGCAACCTCTGACTTGATTAACCGTGCCCATTCTTATGAATTGTACGTGGAAACGGTTAAGCGTTTGAGAAAGTATCCTAAGATTGAGATTGTTTCTCATCTTATTAATGGATTGCCTGGTGAAACCCATGAGATGATGATTGAAAATGTCCGCCGCTGTGTTACGGATAACGATATTCAAGGAATTAAACTGCATTTGCTTCACCTGATGACCAATACACGTATGCAGCGGGATTACCATGAGGGACGTTTGCAACTGATGAGTCAGGACGAATATGTCAAGGTCATCTGTGACCAACTGGAAATCATTCCCAAACATATTGTCATCCACCGCATTACAGGAGATGCACCTAGAGATATGCTGATTGGTCCTATGTGGAGCCTTAATAAATGGGAAGTGCTAAATGCTATTGAAACTGAAATGCGACGTCGCGGAAGTGTTCAAGGATGCAAGGCTGTAAAACAGGAGTTTTGATATGAAAAGACCACTTGAGATGGCACATGATTTTTTGGCTGAGGTAGTGACAAAAGAGGATATCGTAGTAGATGCGACCATGGGAAATGGCCACGATACTCTTTTTCTAGCCAAGCTAGCCAAGAAAGTCTATGCCTTTGATATTCAGGGACAAGCCTTGGAGAAAACCCAAGAGCGTTTGGACCAGGCTGGAATGACAAATGCCCAATTAATCTTGCAAGGTCATGAGACACTGGACCAGTTTGTGACAGAAGCCAAGGCTGGGATTTTTAATCTGGGCTATCTGCCGTCAGCTGATAAGTCTGTCATTACCCGACCTCAGACAACGATCGAAGCATTAGAAAAGCTGTGTGGTTTACTTGTCAAAGGTGGACGAATTGCTATCATGATCTACTATGGGCATGAAGGAGGCGACCTTGAGAGAGATGCTGTCTTGGATTTTGTTAGCCAGTTGAGCCAACAAGAGTATACAGCTGCCATTTACCGAACTTTAAACCAAGTCAACAACCCACCGTTTTTAGTGATGATTGAAAAATTAGAGAGATATAGACATGGATAAACAATACCTACGTGAAAAGCTGGATGCTATGCGCCAGAAATTTGTTGAGTCAACCCACCACGAACGAGCGGTGGGTGTGCTAGACCAAGCGCATATGAGCAAAAAAATGCTTAAAATCAAGAAAAAATTAGTTGCTCTTGAAATGGAACGGTGCCAGAGAAAAATTGAGCACAAAGATTGTTCCAAGATTGACCAAAAAATCAAAGAGCAGAAGGAGATATTTGAATCTTGTTGTAAAAAAGAGTAAGGAGGACGTGCGTGGAATTACTGATTTACCTCATCCTATTTTTACTGGTTTTGATTGTCTCAAGTACAACCAATAAGCTCCTGCCCTTTTTGCCTCTCCCTTTGGTGCAGATTCTTTTGGGAATTGTGATTGGTCTCTTTTTACCCAATACCGACTTTCACCTCAATACAGAGTTGTTTTTGGCCTTGGTTATCGGGCCCTTGCTTTTCCGAGAGTCGGAGGAAGCGGACATTACAGCTATTTTAAAACACTGGCGAATCATTGTTTATCTCATATTTCCAGTGATTTTTATCTCGACCCTGAGTTTGGGTGGTTTGGCCCACCTTCTTTGGTTCAGCCTTCCCATGGCAGCTTGCTTGGCTGTTGGGGCAGCTCTTGGCCCTACGGACTTGGTGGCTTTTGCTTCTCTTTCGGAGCGTTTTAGCTTTCCTAAGCGCGTGTCCAATATTCTTAAAGGTGAAGGACTCTTGAATGATGCTTCTGGCTTGGTTGCCTTTCAGGTAGCTTTGACAGCTTGGACAACTGGAGCCTTTTCCCTTGGGCAAGCGAGTAGTTCGCTCATCTTTTCAATACTAGGCGGTTTTTTGATTGGCTTTTTAACAGCCATGACCAACCGTTTCCTCCATAGTTTTTTACTTAGTGTACGAGCAACGGATATTGCCAGCGAACTTTTATTAGAATTGAGTTTGCCTCTGGTGACCTTCTTCCTGGCAGAAGAAGTCCATGTTTCAGGTATTATTGCCGTCGTAGTTGCTGGGATTTTAAAGGCAAGCCGTTTTAAGAAAATTACGCTTCTCGAAGCTCAAGTGGATACGGTGACCGAGACAGTCTGGCATACGGTGACCTTTATGCTCAACGGTTCTGTCTTCGTGATTTTGGGAATGGAGTTGGAAATGATAGCAGAACCTATCTTGACCAATCCAATCTATAATCCCTTACTCTTGCTGGTGTCTCTTGTCGTTCTTACCTTTGTCCTCTTTGCCATTCGTTTTGTCATGATCTATGGCTATTATGCTTATAGGACCCGACGCCTCAAGAAAAAGTTAAATAAGTATATGAAGGATATGCTTCTCTTAACCTTCTCAGGTGTCAAGGGAACGGTGTCGATTGCTACAATTCTTCTGATACCAAGTGATTTAGAGCAGAAATATCCAATCTTACTTTTCCTTGTCGCAGGTGTGACGCTTGTCAGCTTTTTAACAGGTCTCTTGGTCTTGCCTCATCTTTCTGATGAACAGGAAGAAAGCAAGGACTATCTCATGCATATCGCTATTTTGAATGAAGTAACAATAGAGTTGGAAAAAGAGTTGGAAGACACTAAAAATAAACTTCCCCTTTATGCGGCTATTGACAATTACCATGGACGAATAGAGAACCTTATCCTGAATCAAGAAAATAAGGGGGCTCAAGAAGACTGGGAGGCCTTGAAACTTCTCATCCTCAGTATTGAAAGTGATGGTTTAGAACAGGCTTACGAAGAGGACAAGATGAGTGAGCGTGCCTATAGAGTCTACCAACGATATTTGAAAAACATGGAACAAAGTATCAATCGCAAGTTTGCGTCACGATTGACCTATTATTTCCTTGTTTCCTTGCGGATTTTACGTTTTCTCCTCCATGAAGTCTTTACTCTTGGCAAGACCTTCCGCAGTTGGAAAAATGAAGAATCACAGAAACTCAGAGCCCTTGACTATGACCAAATTGCAGAGCTCTATCTAGAAAATACAGAGATGATTATCGAAAGTTTGGAGAACCTAAAAGGGGTTTATAAGAGTTCTTTAATCAGCTTTATGCAGGATTCTCGTCTTCGTGAAACGGCTATTATCACTAGTGGTGCCTTTGTCGAACGGGTTATCAATCGTGTTAAACCTAATAATATTGATGAGATGCTAAGAGGCTATTACCTAGAGCGCAAGTTGATTTTCGAATATGAAGAAAAACGATTGATTACAACCAAGTATGCCAAGAAGTTACGACAAAATGTAAATAACCTAGAAAACTATTCCTTGAAGGAAGCTGCCAATACCCTACCTTATGATATGATGGAATTGGTAAGAAGAAATTAATCAAGATTATAAGTGAAGGAGTGTGACATGAAGAAGTGGTGGAAAGAGCTGATAGATAAGCCTTTATTAAAAGCCTTTTTGCATTATTATCAAGCATCAGATAGTGAGTTGACCAGTGTTGCAGTAGCTTACTATTGGTTGATCTCGATATTTCCCCTGCTTTTGGTGGTGGTCAATATCCTCCCTTATTTTCAGATTCCAGTTTCCAATTTTTTAAACGTGACTAATAGTTTTTTGCCTGATACGGTTTATGATGTTATTGCAAAAATTGTAATGGAAGTTCTGACTCAGCCATCAACAGGTTTACTGAGTTTTGCGGTCTTATCAGCTTTATGGACTTTTTCAAAATCCATGAATTATCTCCAAAAAGCTTTTAATAAGGCCTATGGAGTAGCTAAGAGTAGAGGTTTAATTTACCAGCAATTGATGAGTTTACTAGTCAGTTTTGGCTTGCAAATCCTTTTTGCCTTAGCTCTCTTTCTCAGTGTCTTTGGCCGTATGCTTCTCAACCTTATCAAAAGCTACTGGAAATCGGATAGTCCTATCTTTGATTATCTGCAAGACCTAACAGGTCCCTTGGTTTATGCCCTGATTTTTGCCATCCTAGTCATGCTCTACTATTTCCTACCCAATGTTAAGGTCCGACGGATTCGACATGTTTTGCCGGGTAGTGCCTTTGTCTTGTTGACTCTGTCCTTACTGCTCAATATCTTTTCAGTCTATGTTAACAACTATGTCAATCACCTAGTGGACGTCCGCTTTTTCAGTTCCGTCGTCGTGGTGGTCATGATGTTTTGGTTTATTCTTATTGCTAAGATTTTAATTGTCGGAGCGGTTATCAATGCCAGTGTCCAGAGTTTGAAAGATCCGAGCTTTAGAATAAATTAACTCAATTCTTTATCCATTACAAAACGCATATTATCAGGTTTTATAAAACCTTGATAATATGCGCTTTTTTGATTGTGAAAACTAATAGATAAACATGGCATCGCCAAAACTAAAGAAGCGGTAGTGTTCTTGAATGGCATGGTGGTAGGCATCTAGGACCAATTCGCGACCTGCAAAGGCAGAAACCAACATGACCAGAGTTGATTTTGGCAGGTGGAAGTTGGTTGAGAAGGCATCCACTACCTTCCATTCATAGCCAGGTTTGATAAAGATATTGGTCCAGCCAGAATCTGCTTGGATTTGCCCATCAAACTTGGAACCAATAGTCTCCAGTGTGCGGATAGAAGTGGTTCCGACAGCGATGACACGACCACCATTTTCTTTAACGGAGCGAAGGGTGGCAGCAGCTTCCTCAGAAAGTTGGTAGAATTCTGAGTGCATTTCGTGTTCGTCCAGATTGTCAACAGAAACGGGTCTAAAGGTTCCGAGTCCGACATGGAGGGTCAGATAGACTAGATGAACACCCTTAGCTTGGATTTCTGCCAGCAGTTCTTTGGTAAAGTGGAGGCCAGCGGTTGGGGCAGCGGCTGAGCCACTTTCCTTGGCGTAAACAGTTTGATAGCGTTCGCGGTCATCCAATTTTTCATGGATATAAGGCGGTAGCGGCATTTCACCCAGACTTTCCAAGACTTCTAGGAAAATTCCTTGGTATTCAAAGCGGACAATGCGACCCCCGTGGGTCAATTCTTCCGTAACGACAGCGCTGAGGCGACCATCACCAAAGCTGACGCGAGTGCCAACCTTGAGGCGTTTGGCAGGTTTAGCCAGAACTTCCCACTCATCGCCAGCAGTGTTTTTGAGCAGGAGAAGTTCCACATGACCTCCAGTTTCTTCCTTTTGACCATAGAGGCGGGCAGGGAGAACTCGGGTATCGTTCATTACAAGGGCATCACCAGGTTCCAACATATCAATAATAGAGTGGAAGTGTTTGTCCTGCATTTCTCCCGTTTCACGGTTGACGATGAGGAGTTTAGAAGCATCACGTTTTTCAAGGGGCGTTTGGGCAATCAATTCCTCTGGCAAGTGGAAATCAAAATCAGCTGTATTCATATATCTGTTCATTCTTTCTAAGTTCTAATCCTATCCATTATAACATGTTTCAAGTATAGTCGCTCTTTTTTTAGAAATTAAATCGTTTTCACTTGACAGAAATTGGTCTATACCATATAATAAATATAGATTGAAACGGAGGATGAAAAGATGAAAGTTATTAAAGTTGAAAACCAAATCGAAGGTGGAAAAGTTGCTTTTGAGATTTTGAAGGAAAAATTGGCCAATGGAGCTCAAACACTAGGACTTGCGACAGGAAGTAGCCCACTTGAATTTTACAAGGAAATTGTTGAGAGCGACCTTGATTTTTCAAATCTAAACAGTGTCAACCTTGATGAGTATGTAGGACTTGATGGAGACAATCCACAGTCTTACCGTTATTTCATGCAAGAAAACTTGTTTAACCAAAAACCATTTAAAGAAAGTTTCTTGCCACGTGGTGTTAAGGATAATGCTGAAGCTGAAGTTGAACGCTACAACCAAATTTTGGCTGACCATCCAGTTGACCTGCAAATCTTGGGAATTGGTCGCAATGGACATATCGGATTTAATGAACCTGGTACTCCATTTGACAGTCAAACGCATCTAGTAGAGCTTGATCAGTCTACTATTGAAGCCAATGCTCGCTTCTTTGACAAGATTGAAGATGTTCCAACTCAAGCCATTTCAATGGGGATTAAAAATATCTTGGATGCCAAGTCAATCCTTCTCTTTGCTTACGGTGAGTCGAAAGCAGAAGCAATTGCCGGAACCGTGTCTGGCCCAGTGACTGAGAATCTCCCAGCAAGTAGCCTCCAAAATCACCCTGATGTGACGATCATCGCAGATGCTGAAGCGCTCAGCTTACTTGAAAAATAAAAAAGCAGCACCCTTCAGTTCTTCTATTGAACGCTTTCAAGACTTGTATAACTTGTATAATATAAATGGAAGAAAAAATCAAAATTAAACCGGATTTTTTCTTGACAATTATTCCTTTTACGTGTAAAATAGAATAGATCTTGAACTTGAAGGGAGTGAAAAAAATGTCTAAAACAGTAGTACGTAAGAATGAATCTCTTGACGACGCACTTCGTCGTTTCAAACGTGCGGTTACTAAAGCTGGTACTCTTCAAGAAACACGCAAACGTGAATTCTATGAAAAACCTTCTGTAAAACGTAAACGTAAATCAGAAGCAGCTCGTAAACGTAAAAAATTCTAATTAGAAATGAAAGGCTGGAAAAATCTAGTCTTTTTTCTTTTAAATAAATACTTCAAAGCCTGCAAAAATCTCAAATATCCTCCTACAATTTGATATAATAGAGAGAAGAACTCATTTGAAGGAGGAAATGATGTCGGTTTTAGTAAAAGAAGTGATTGAAAAGCTCAGACTAGACATTGTCTATGGCGAACCAGAATTACTTGAAAAGGAAATTAATACCGCGGACATTACGCGACCTGGTCTTGAAATGACGGGCTATTTTGACTATTACACGCCAGAGCGGATCCAACTCTTGGGAATGAAGGAGTGGTCCTATCTTGTTTCGATGTCCTCTCACAATCGTTACCAAGTCTTGAAAAAAATGTTTCTACCTGAGACACCTGCGGTCATTGTTGCTCGTGGTTTGGTAGTTCCAGAGGAAATGTTAAAGGCAGCCAGAGAATGTAAGATTGCCATTTTAACCAGTCGTACAGCTACTAGTCGTTTGTCTGGAGAGTTATCTAGTTATCTGGATTCTCGTTTGGCAGAACGGACCAGTGTGCATGGTGTCTTGATGGATATCTATGGAATGGGTGTCTTGATTCAAGGTGATAGTGGCATCGGTAAGAGTGAGACAGGTTTAGAGCTTGTCAAACGTGGTCACCGCTTGGTAGCTGATGACCGTGTCGATATCTTTGCCAAGGATGAGATTACTCTTTGGGGTGAACCAGCTGAAATCTTGAAACATTTGATTGAAATTCGTGGTGTTGGGATTATCGATGTTATGAGTCTCTACGGTGCGAGTGCGGTCAAGGATTCTTCACAAGTCCAGCTAGCCGTTTACCTGGAAAATTACGATACGCATAAGACTTTTGATCGTCTTGGAAACAATGCCGAGGAAATAGAAATTTCTGGCGTAGGTATTCCTCGTATCCGCATTCCAGTTAAAACTGGTCGTAATATCTCTGTCGTGATTGAGGCAGCTGCCATGAATTATCGTGCCAAGGAAATGGGCTTTGATGCGACGCGTTTATTCGAAGAACGTTTGACAAATCTCATTGCTCAGAACGAGGTGCCTAATGCTTGATCCAATTGCTATTCATCTAGGCCCTATAGCCATTCGTTGGTATGCCTTGTGTATTGTGACAGGCTTGATTCTTGCGGTTTATTTGACCATGAAAGAAGCGCCTAGAAAGAAGATCATACCAGACGATATTTTAGATTTCATCTTGATAGCCTTTCCCTTGGCTATTTTAGGAGCTCGTCTCTACTATGTTATTTTCCGTTTTGATTACTATAGTCAGAATTTGGGAGAGATTTTTGCCATTTGGAATGGTGGTTTGGCCATTTACGGTGGTTTGATAACTGGGGCTCTTGTCCTCTATATCTTTGCTGATCGTAAACTCATCAATACTTGGGATTTTCTAGATATTGCGGCACCTAGCGTCATGATTGCCCAAAGTCTAGGCCGCTGGGGTAATTTCTTTAACCAAGAAGCTTATGGTGCAGCAGTGGATAATCTGGATTATCTACCTGGCTTTATTCGTGACCAGATGTATATTGAGGGGAGCTACCGTCAACCGACCTTCCTTTATGAATCTCTATGGAATCTACTTGGCTTTGCCTTGATTCTGATTTTTAGACGAAAATGGAAGAGCCTCAGACGAGGTCATATTACTGCTTTCTACTTGATTTGGTATGGTTTCGGTCGCATGGTCATCGAAGGTATGCGGACAGATAGCCTCATGTTCTTTGGACTTCGAGTATCTCAATGGCTTTCAGTTGTTCTTATCGGATTGGGTATTTTTATCATTCTTTATCAAAATCGTAAGAAGGCCCCTTACTATGTTACAGAGGAGGAAAATTAAATGTTAGAAGTTGCATATATTCTTGTAGCCCTTGCTTTGATTGTATTTTTAGTGTATTTAATCATTACTGTACAAAAGCTTGGTCGTGTTATAGATGAAACAGAGAAGACGATTAAAACCTTAACTTCAGATGTGGATGTGACCTTGCATCATACCAATGAATTGCTGTCTAAGGTCAATGTCTTGGCAGATGATATTAACGTCAAGGTGGCAACGATTGATCCACTCTTTAGTGCAGTTGCAGATTTATCTCTATCTGTTTCAGATCTTAATGACCATGCGCGTGTATTGAGTAAGAAAGCTTCATCAGCTGGTTCAAAAACACTCAAGACTGGTGCAAGTCTGTCAGCTCTTCGTGTAGCAAGTAAATTTTTCAAAAAATAAAAAAGGAGAATCCTTATGGGTAAACTATCCTCAATCCTTTTAGGAACCGTTTCAGGTGCAGCTCTTGCCTTGTTTTTAACAAGCGACAAGGGCAAACAAGTTTGCAGTCAGGCTCAAGATTTTCTAGATGATTTGAGAGAAGATCCTGAGTATGCCAAGGAGCAGGTCTGTGAAAAACTGACAGAAGTTAAGGAGCAGGCTACAGATTTTGTTCTTAAAACCAAAGAACAGGTTGAGTCAGGTGAAATCACTGTGGACAGTGTACTTGCTCAAGCCAAATCATGTGCTCGCCAAGCGACAGAAGCATCAAAAGATCGATTCAATAATCTCAAGGAGCAATGGCAAGAAAAGGCCGAAACTCTTGATGAATCAGAAGAGATTGTTATTGACATAACAGAAGAATAAACCATCACCATCTCTGGACGGACTATGTGTCTGGGGATGGTGATTTTTTTCTCGTAGCGTGTCTTTGTGGTATAATAATTACTATGCAGAAAAAACCAACGTCAGCCTATGTGCACATCCCATTTTGTACCCAGATTTGTTATTATTGTGACTTTTCAAAAGTTTTTATCAAGAATCAGCCGGTAGATAGTTATTTGGAACATCTGTTAGAAGAGTTTCAATCTTATGATATTCAAAAGTTGCGAACCCTCTACATCGGTGGTGGCACACCGACAGCTTTATCAGCTTCGCAACTGGAGGTGTTATTGAAGGGATTGACTAAAAACTTGGACCTGTCTGTTTTAGAAGAGTTGACTATTGAGGCTAATCCAGGCGACTTGGATGCGGATAAGATTGCTGTTTTGAAAAACTCGGCTGTCAACCGTGTTTCGCTAGGTGTGCAGACCTTTGATGACAAGATGCTGAAAAAGATTGGGCGCAGTCATTTGGAGAAGGATATTTATGAAAATATCGACCGTCTGAAACTGGCTGGTTTTGACAATATCTCCATCGATTTGATTTATGCACTGCCTGGTCAGACCATGGAGCAGGTCAAGGAAAATGTGGCTAAGGCTATTGGGCTGGATATTCCTCATATGAGTTTGTATAGCTTGATTTTGGAAAATCATACGGTCTTTATGAACCGTATGCGACGAGGGAAGTTGCCTCTGCCTAAGGAGGAAGTGGAAGCTGAGATGTTTGAATATATCATCGCAGAGCTGGAGCGAGCTGGTTTTGAGCATTATGAGATTTCCAATTTCTCAAAGTCTGGTTTTGAAAGTCGCCACAATCTCATGTACTGGGACAATGCTGAATACTATGGCATCGGTGCTGGGGCATCTGGTTATGTCAATGGGGTGCGCTATAAAAATCATGGTCCCATTCGTCATTATCTTAATGCAGTTGAGGAAGGCAATGCTCGCATCACAGAAGAGCACCTGAGTCAAAAGGAGCAAATGGAAGAAGAAATGTTCTTGGGACTCCGCAAGAAATCAGGAGTCTCCATGATGAGATTTGAGGAAAAATTTGGACGGTCTTTTGATGGACTTTATGGAGAAATTGTCAAGGACTTGGTTCAACAAGGTCTCATGCAAATAGAGGGTGACCGCGTGCGCATGACAAAGAGAGGTCTCTTTTTAGGAGACACTGTAGCAGAACGATTTATTTTGGAGTAGGATGATGGGCTTAACTTATCAAATGAAAATGAAAATTCCTTTTGATATGGCTGATATGAACGGTCATATCAAACTCCCAGATGTGATTTTACTGTCTCTGCAAGTTTCAGGGATGCAGTCGATTGAACTGGGAGTTAGTGATAAGACTATTTTGGAAGAGCATAATCTGGTCTGGATTATCACAGACTATGATATTGAGGTGGTTCGTTTGCCTCGTTTTGCGGAAGAAATTACCATCGAAACGGAAGCTTTGAGCTATAATCGACTTTTTTGCTACCGTCGCTTTACCATTTATGATGAAACGGGGCAGGAGCTCATTCACATGATGGCGACCTTTGTTCTCATGGACCGAGACAGTCGAAGAGTTCATGTTGTCGAGCCTGAGATTGTGGCTCCTTACCAGTCTGATTTTGATAAAAAACTTATCCGCGGGCCAAAGTATGAGTCCTTGAACGAATCAATCAGCAAGGATTACCATGTCCGTTTTTACGATTTGGATATGAATGGTCATGTCAATAACAGTAAATACTTGGACTGGATTTTTGAGGTCATGGGAGCGGATTTTTTGACCCAATATATTCCCAAGAAAATCAATCTCAAGTATGTCAAGGAAGTTCGACCAGGTGGGGTGATTACATCGGCTGTTGAACGAACTGGACTGGAAACCAAGCATGAGATTACAAGTGATGGGGCTACCAATGCCCAAGCTATCATCACTTGGCAAGAAATGAAGAAGGATTAGGGAGAAATAGATGAAATATAAAGGCTATTTAATTGATTTAGACGGAACCATTTATAAGGGGAAAGATCGAATTCCAACAGGAGAAGCTTTTGTCCATGAATTGCAAAAGCGGGATATCCCCTATCTCTTTGTGACCAACAATACAACCCGCACTCCAGAGAGTGTTCAGGAGATGCTGGCTCAGAATTTTAATATTGATACGCCCCTGTCGACTGTCTACACCGCGACTTTGGCAACAATCGACTATATGAATGACTTGGGTCTTGAAAAGACCGTCTATGTCATCGGAGAAGTAGGGCTCAAGGAAGCCATTAAGGCGGCTGGATATGTCGAAGACAAGGATAATCCTGCCTATGTGGTAGTAGGATTGGACTGGCAAGTCGACTATGAAAAATTTGCGACAGCAACTCTAGCTATCCAAAAGGGAGCTCATTTTATCGGAACCAATCCTGACCTCAACATCCCGACAGAACGTGGTCTTTTGCCTGGTGCTGGTTCACTGATTACCCTTCTTGAAGTGGCAACACGAGTGAAGCCTGTTTATATTGGAAAACCAAATGCCATCATCATGGACAAGGCGGTTGAGCACTTAGGCTTGGAACGTGAAGAGTTGATTATGGTTGGGGACAATTACCTGACTGATATTCGAGCAGGGATTGACAATGGCATTCCAACGCTCTTGGTTACAACAGGTTTTACCAAGGCAGAAGAAGTAGTAGACCTGCCAATCACACCGACACATGTGGTTTCTAGCCTTGCGGAGTGGGATTTTGATGAAAACTAAACTGACCTTTTGGAGCTCTATGCTCTTTCTCCTGTCCCTCTCAATCCTTCTGACTATTTATCTGGCTTGGATTTTCTATCCGCTGGAGATTCAGTGGCTGAATTTAACAGATCGAGTTTATCTAAAACCAGAAACCATTCAGTACAACTTTCATATTTTGATGAATTACCTGACCAATCCTTTTAGTCAGGTATTAGAGATGCCAGATTTTCGTTCGTCAGCAGCTGGTCTGCACCACTTTGCGGTGGTCAAGGACCTCTTCCACTTTGTTCAGCTAGTAGCTCTAGTGACACTGCCAAGTTTCTATTTCTTTGTCAAAGGGATTGTGAAAAAGGGATTTTTATCTTTATTTAGTAAGGAACTTCTGACTCTAGTAGTTTTGCCTTTGCTGATTGGACTTGGAGGAGTTTTGATTGGTTTTGACCAATTCTTTACCCTTTTCCATCAAATTCTCTTTGTGGGAGATGATACCTGGCTTTTTGACCCAGCCAAGGATCCAGTGATTCTGATTTTGCCAGAGACCTTCTTCCTTCATGCCTTTCTTCTCTTTTTTGCCCTCTATGAAAGCTTCTTTGGCTATCTTTATCTGAAAAGTCGTGGGAAGTGAAACGAAAGATGTTCTTATTCCACATATATAAATTAGGTGTGTGATTCGAAACTATTG
The DNA here is from genome assembly GCF_946190155.1 of Streptococcus mitis. Taxonomy (GTDB): domain Bacteria; phylum Bacillota; class Bacilli; order Lactobacillales; family Streptococcaceae; genus Streptococcus; species Streptococcus mitis_CL. The sequence goes on along the minus strand of NZ_CAMHZL010000010.1, from coordinate 51,475 downwards.
TCAAGAATGAATTAACCAAATCCAATTGTGTCAATCGTTCGCAAACAGTCTATTTTTCTTGAAAAAATAGGCTTTTTTTCTAAAAATCTCTAGTCAAGCGCTTTATTTTTTTGTATAATAGAATTAGCAAAGTATAGATAAGAAGAGAAAAGCATGATTACACTATTTCTATCACCGAGCTGTACTTCATGTCGTAAGGCAAAGGCCTGGTTAGAAAAACATAAGGTGCCCTTTGAGGAGCACAATATTATGACTAGTCCTTTAACGAGAAAAGAATTGCAACACATTCTTTCCTTGACCGAAAATGGTACTGATGACATCATTTCAACTCGTTCAAAAATTTTTCAAAAATTAGATATTGATGTAGAGAGTATTTCAGTATCGGAATTGCTTCATTTGATTGAGCAGTATCCTAGTCTTTTGCGTCGCCCAATTATTATTGATGCCAAACGTATGCAAATTGGGTTTAATGAAGATGAGATTCGTGCTTTTCTCCCTCGTAGTTACCGTAAGCAAGAACTAAAAGAAGCAAGAATGAGAGCTGGTATTAGTTAATGAACAAACAGTATAGTTACCCACTAGATTTGTCGTGGAGCACTGAAGAACTTGCTTCAGTGCTTTCTTTTTTTAATGATGTTGAAGCTGCCTATGAAGGCAAGGTAGAGGCTAAAAAGTTACTGGACTCCTATAAGGGATTCAAAGCGGTCGTGCCAAGCAAGAGCGAAGAAAAACGTTTGGGACGAGAATTTGAAACAGTTAGTGGCTATTCGCTTTATAGAGCAGTTCAGGCTGCCAAGGAAAAAGGGGAAGGAAAGATTTCTCTTGGAAAGTAAATTTGAATTTGCTAAAGAGCTAATTAAGAAAGCAGGTCAGTACATCCTTGACCATATGCAGGAAGACTTGCAGGTTGAGAGCAAGACCTCTCCAACAGATTTGGTGACCAGACTGGACAAGGAAGTTCAGGAGCTATTGGTTGGTGAGATTTTGTCTCGTTATCCTGAGGATAAGATTTGTGCTGAAGAAGGTTGTCTGCGAGCCTCGGTTCAAGAGGGCAAGGTTTGGGTTATTGATCCAATTGATGGTACCAATAATTTTGTAGCCCAGCAGGAAGATTTTGCTGTCATGATGGCTTATTTTGAGAATGGTCAGGGACAGTTTGGTCTCATTTATGATGTGGTCAAAGGGGATTGTTATCACGGTGGTGGAGCCTTTCCAGTTTGTCTAAATGATAAGCCCCTAGCTCCCTTTAAAGCAAAACCACTTGGAGATTTTCTCATTGCAGGGAATAGTGGTATGTTGGAAACCAACGAATGGGGGCTGGCTGATTTGGGTCGAGCGGTCCTCGGTGTACGTGTCTATGGGAGTGCGGCCATTAGTTTTGCCAAGATTTTGTCAGGGCGTTTGTTGACCTATGTCACTTATCTGCAACCATGGGATTATGCTGCGGCTAGTATTTTAGGGGAAAATCTGGGCTATCGGGTTGTGACCCTATCTGGTCAACCGCTTGATTTTCAAACCAGACAGCCGGTCATGATGCTACCTCTTGAGATGCAGGAGGAAATTCAGTCCTATATTTACGAAAGGAAAAAAACTTAAATGCAATTTCCAGAAGGATTTGTTGAAAAATATGAAGAGATACTAGGAGATGAGGCAAGAGATTTTCTTGCCTCTTTTGAGGAGGAAGCGGTTTCGGCCTTTCGGGTGAATCCTTTAAAAGAAACACCAATTTCCTTTCCTGATCCCATTCCTCAAACCCCTTGGGGCCATTATGGGAAGGTGTCTGGGAAATCTCCGGAACATGCTACAGGTTTGGTTTATTCGCAAGAACCTGCTGCCCAGATGGTTGCTCAGGTAGCCCAGCCCAGTCCTGGTATGAAAGTCTTGGATTTGGCTGCTGCACCGGGTGGAAAATCAACTCAGCTGGCAGCCTATCTAGCAGGGGAGGGTCTCCTTGTTTCCAATGAAATTTCAAGCAAACGGGCTAAGATTTTAGTAGAAAACATGGAGCGCTTTGGAGCGACAAATGTCGTGGTGACCAATGAATCTGCTGACCGCTTGGCCAAGGTTTTTAAAGGCTATTTTGACCTCATTGTCCTTGATGCTCCTTGCTCTGGTGAAGGGATGTTTCGTAAGCAACCAGATGCTATGGATTATTGGAACTTAGATTATCCGAGTCAATGTGCTAGTTTGCAAAGAGAAATTCTGGAAGATGCAGTAACCATGTTAGCTCAAGGTGGTCGTCTGGTTTATTCTACCTGTACCTGGGCACCCGAGGAAAATGAAGAAATAGTCAATTGGCTACTGGAAGAGTATGATTTTGATTTGCTACCAGTTGAACATATCAATGGAATGGTAGCTGGTATTGACCTGCCAGAAACGGCTCGTATGTACCCTCATCATTTTAAGGGAGAGGGGCAGTTTGTAGCCCATTTGCAATTTAAGGGTGAAAATCCAGCCCCTAAATATAAGGCAAGTAAGAGTAATCTCAGCCGTGAACAAGTGGCCTTGTGGCAGGAATTTGCACAAAAACATTTGCAGGTCAATCTAAGGGGAATCTTGCAGACTTTTGGTGACCAACTCTATCTCCTGCCAGAACTTTTGCCAGATTTAGGGAAACTCAAGATTGCTCGGAATGGCCTGCATCTGGGTACCTTTAAGAAGAAACGCTTTGAACCCAGTTTCGCTCTTGGTCTAGCCTTGAAACCAAGTCAGGTCAAGCAGTCGGTTGAAATTGACCAAGAAGAGTTTGTAAAGTATGTGGCTGGAGAAACCGTTCAATTGGCGGAAAGTCAGCCAAATGGTTGGTACCAAGTTTTGGTTCAAGGCAATGGGTTGGGCTTTGCTAAGGTGACGGGAAATGTTTTGAAAAATTATTTTCCAAAAGGCCTAAGATTCAAGTGAAAATGCTAGTCAAAGTAGCTTGTCTATGTTATAGTGGAAGTATGGATTTTTTTCAAATTGTCTTTCATTTTAAGTCAAAATTGGTGGAGATGGTAACTAAGCAAATTTCTAGTTAAACCAAGCTAATACTCTTCGAAAATCAAATTCAAACCGCGTCAACGTCGCCTTGCCGTACTCAAGTACAGCCTGCGGCTAGTTTCCTAGTTTGCTCTTTGATTTTCATTGAGTATAAGAACTTCAGTTGGCTCCCAATTTTAAAAAAGAAAAACATAAATAAATAGTTGAAAAAATTCACAGCATTCACCATTATTTTCAAGGAGAAAAACAGTGAAAAAAAGGAAAAAACTCGCTCTATCCCTTGCAGCTCTTTTGCTGGCAGGTTCTTTGGCGGGATGTGCTAGCTGGATTGATCGTGGGGAATCCATGACAGCTGTTGGCTCAACGGCTCTTCAGCCCTTGGTCGAAGCAGCAGCAGATGAATTTGGCTCTATGCACATTGGAAAAACAGTTAACGTCCAAGGTGGCGGATCTGGTACAGGTCTGTCTCAGGTTCAGTCTGGAGCCGTTGATGTAGGAAATTCAGACGTATTTGCCGAGGAAAAAGACGGTATCAACGCATCCGCTCTAGTGGACCATAAGGTAGCCGTAGCGGGCTTGGCAGTCATTGTAAACAAAGAAGTTGATGTTGAAAATCTGACAACTGAACAACTCCGTAGCATCTTCACAGGTCAAGTGACCAACTGGAAAGAAGTCGGTGGGAAAGACCTAGCCATTTCCATTATCAACCGCGCGGCAAGTTCAGGTTCACGTGCAACCTTTGATAGTGTTATCATGGATGGTCAATCTGCCGTGCAGAGTCAAGAACAGGATTCAAATGGGATGGTTAAAAACATTGTTTCTCAGACACCAGGAGCCATTTCTTACCTAGCCTTTGCCTATGTGGATGACTCGGTTAAACGCATGAAGTTGAATGGCTATGAGCCGATTGCAGAAAATGTTACAAGCAATAACTGGCCTTTGTGGTCTTATGAACACATGTACACCCTAGGCCAACCAAATGAATTGGTGGCAGAATTCCTCAACTTTGTCCTCTCTGATGAAGCGCAAAGCGGAATCGTTAAGGGAATGGGCTATATTTCTGTCAAGGAAATGAAGGTTGAAAAAGATGCTGTCGGAACGGTGACAGCACTAGAAGGGAGTCACTAATGAATCAAGAAGAATTAGCTAAAAAATTACTTTCTCCCTCAAAGAACTCTCGTCTAGAGAAATTAGGAAAAGGCTTGACCTTTGCTTGTCTGTCTTTGATTGTTATCATCGTGGCTATGATTTTGATCTTCGTAGCCCAAAAAGGTTTGTCGACCTTCTTTGTCAATGGGGTCAATATCTTTGATTTTCTCTTTGGCCAAACTTGGAATCCTTCAGGTAAACAATTTGGTGCCCTTCCTATGATTTTGGGTTCCTTTATTGTCACAATCCTATCAGCCCTGATCGCAACTCCTTTTGCCATTGGTGCGGCAGTCTTTATGACTGAAGTTTCACCAAAAGGTGCTAGAATCTTGCAGCCAGCCATTGAATTGCTAGTTGGGATTCCTTCCGTCGTGTATGGATTTATCGGTTTGCAGGTCGTAGTTCCTTTTGTCCGTAGTGTCTTTGGTGGGACTGGTTTTGGGATTTTGTCAGGGATTTTCGTTCTCTTTGTCATGATTTTACCGACGGTAACCTTTATGACAACCGATAGCTTGCGTGCGGTGCCTCGTCACTACCGGGAAGCTAGTTTGGCTATGGGTGCCACTCGTTGGCAAACCATCTGGCGCGTGACCTTGAAAGCAGCGCGTTCAGGGATTTTCACAGCAGTGGTCTTTGGGATGGCGCGTGCCTTTGGTGAGGCCTTGGCCATTCAGATGGTCGTCGGAAACTCAGCCGTTGTCCCAACTTCATTGACAACACCTGCTGCGACCTTGACGTCTGTTTTGACCATGGGTATCGGAAATACCGTTATGGGAACAGTTGATAATAACGTTCTCTGGTCACTGGCCTTAGTCTTGCTCTTGATGAGTTTGGCCTTCAACAGTGTGATTAAATTGATTACGAAAGAAAGAGGAAAGAAAAACTATGCACGCTAAGAAATTAGATAAAATTGCAACAGCTGTCCTCTACTCAATTGCAGGAATTATCGTTGCCATCTTGGCATCCTTGATTCTTTATATCTTGGTTCGTGGTTTGCCCCACATCTCTTGGTCTTTCTTGACTGGCAAATCCTCTTCTTACCAAGCAGGTGGAGGGATTGGAATTCAGCTTTATAATTCCTTCTTCCTTTTGGTCATTACCTTGATTATCTCTGTGCCTTTGTCTATGGGAGCTGGGATTTTCCTAGCTGAATACGCCAAAAAAGGTCCTGTGACCAACTTTGTCAGAACCTGTATTGAAATCTTGTCTTCATTGCCATCTGTGGTTGTAGGTCTCTTTGGTTACTTGATCTTTGTAGTTCAGTTTGAGTATGGATTTTCAATCATTTCAGGTGCTTTGGCCTTGACAGTCTTTAACTTACCTCAGATGACTCGTAATGTTGAAGACAGCTTGAAACACGTTCACCATACGCAACGTGAGGCCGGCTTGGCCCTTGGAATTTCTCGCTGGGAGACAGTGGTCCATGTGGTCATTCCAGAAGCCCTTCCAGGTATTGTGACTGGGGTCGTCTTAGCTTCTGGTCGTATTTTTGGTGAGGCGGCTGCTCTCATCTATACAGCAGGACAATCCGCTCCAGCCCTAGACTGGTCTAACTGGAATATTCTCAGTGTGACTAGCCCAATCTCTATCTTCCGTCAAGCAGAAACCTTGGCTGTCCACATCTGGAAAGTCAATAGTGAAGGTACTATTCCAGATGGAACCATCGTATCAGCAGGTTCTGCGGCCGTGCTCCTCATCTTTATCCTCATCTTTAACTTTGGAGCCCGCAAACTTGGAAGCTACCTACATAAGAAATTAACCGCTGCCTAAAGGAGATGCCATGTCAAAATATAATTGGGATGAAAAGCATATCATCACCTTTCCTGAAGAGAAAGTGGCCCTCTCTACTAAGGATTTACATGTTTACTACGGTAAAAAAGAATCCATCAAGGGCATCGATATGCAATTTGAAAAAAATAAAATTACTGCCTTAATTGGCCCATCTGGTTCAGGAAAATCAACCTACCTCCGCAGTCTCAACCGTATGAATGATACCATTGATATTGCCAAGGTAACAGGTCAAATCCTCTACCAAGGGATTGATGTTAACCGTCCAGAAATCAATGTTTATGAGATGCGTAAACACATCGGAATGGTCTTCCAACGCCCAAATCCCTTTGCCAAGTCTATCTACCGCAATATTACTTTTGCTCATGAACGTGCAGGGGTTAAGGACAAGCAAGTCTTGGATGAAATTGTGGAAACCTCTCTTCGTCAGGCTGCCCTTTGGGACCAGGTCAAAGACGATTTACACAAATCAGCCTTGACCCTATCAGGTGGTCAGCAGCAACGTCTCTGTATTGCTCGTGCTATCTCTGTTAAACCAGATATCCTCTTAATGGATGAACCAGCGTCAGCCTTGGATCCGATTGCGACAGCCCAGCTGGAAGAAACGATGCTGGAATTGAAGAAGGACTTTACCATCATCATCGTGACTCACAGTATGCAGCAGGCTGCGCGTGCTAGTGACTACACAGGATTTTTCTACTTGGGCGACTTGATTGAGTACGATAAGACCTCTAATATTTTCCAAAATGCCAAACTACAGTCAACCAATGACTACGTGACAGGACACTTTGGATAGAAAGGAAACAGTATGACAGAAGCGATTTTACAGGTATCAGACCTGTCCGTTTACTACAATCAAAAAAAGGCTTTGAATAGCGTTTCCCTATCTTTCCAACCTAAGGAAATTACAGCCTTGATCGGTCCATCTGGATCAGGGAAATCAACCCTCCTAAAGGCTATCAACCGCATGGGGGATCTCAATCCAGAGGTAACCACAACTGGTTCGGTGGTTTACAACGGCCACAATATCTACAGCCCACGTACAGATACAGTTGAATTGCGGAAGGAAATCGGTATGGTTTTCCAACAGCCGAACCCTTTCCCTATGTCTATCTACGAAAATGTTGTCTACGGGCTGCGTATCAATGGAGTGAAGGACAAGCAGGTTCTGGATGAAGCAGTAGAAAAAGCCTTGCAACGAGCTTCTATCTGGGATGAGGTCAAGGATCGCCTGCATGATTCAGCTATCGGGCTTTCAGGTGGACAACAACAACGTGTTTGTGTTGCCCGTGTCTTGGCAACCAGTCCTAAAATCATTCTCTTGGATGAACCGACTTCAGCCTTGGACCCTATCTCGGCCGGTAAGATTGAGGAAACCTTGTATGGTCTAAAAGATAAATACACCATGCTCTTGGTTACGCGTTCCATGCAACAAGCCTCTCGTATCTCTGACAAGACAGGATTTTTCCTAGATGGAGATTTGATTGAGTTTAACGATACCAAGAAGATGTTCCTCAACCCACAACACAAGGAAACAGAAGATTATATTTCAGGAAAATTTGGATAAGGAGATAAATGATGTTACGTTCTCAATTTGAAGAAGATTTGGAGAAATTGCACAACCAGTTCTATGCTATGGGACAAGAAGTGCTATCCCAAATCAATCGTACGGTGCGTGCCTTTGTTACGCATGACCGTGATTTGGCCAAGGAAGTCATCGAAGACGATGCAGAAGTAAACGAATACGAAGTGAAATTGGAAAAGAAATCATTTGAAATGATTGCTCTTCAACAACCAGTTTCTCAAGATTTGCGTACTGTTCTAACAGTCTTAAAAGCCGTATCTGACTTGGAACGTATGGGTGACCATGCCGTTTCCATTGCCAAGGCGGCAATTCGTATGAAGGGAGAGCAACGCATCCCAGCTGTTGAAGAAGAAATCAAGAGAATGGGTCGCGATGTCAAGAACTTTGTCGAAGCAGCCCTTGAACTTTATCTGAATGGTTCAGTAGACCAGGCCTATGAAGTAGCAGCCATGGACGAAAAAATCAACCATTACTTTGATAGCATTCGTGATTTGGCTACAGAAGAAATCAAGAAAAATCCTGATGCCATCGTTACAGGTCGTGATTATTTCCAAGTGATTGCCTTCTTGGAACGTATTGGAGACTATGCCAAAAATATCTGTGAATGGGTTGTTTACTTTGAAACAGGTAAGATTGTCGAACTATAAAATAGATTCATTCTGTATAAAAAGGAACTTGAAATCAATTGATAGCTCCTTTTATTGAATTAAAAAAATTTTTTTAAGATAAAAATTCAAAAAACACTTGACAAGCAACTTGGATAGAGTTATAATTATACAAAATTAACAGAGAGGTTGTTTATTTATGAAATCAAAAAAATGGATATTTGCTTTATGTAGTTTTCTTGCAAGTTTCTTCTTAGTAGCTTGCCAGTCGGGTTCTAATGGTTCGCAGTCAGCTGTTGAGGCCATTAAGCAAAAGGGGAAATTAGTTGTGGCGACTAGTCCTGACTATGCACCTTTTGAATTCCAATCCTTAGTTGACGGGAAAAATCAGGTAGTCGGTGCGGATATTGATATGGCCCAGGCTATTGCTGATGAACTTGGGGTGAAGTTGGAAATTTCAAGCATGAGTTTTGATAATGTCTTGACCAGTCTTCAAACTGGTAAGGCTGACCTAGCAGTTGCGGGAATTAGCGCTACTGACGAGAGAAAAGAAGTCTTTGATTTTTCAATCCCTTACTATGAAAACAAGATTAGTTTCTTGGTTCGTAAGGCTGATGTAGAAAAATACAAGGATTTAACTAGCCTTGAAAGTGCTAATATTGCGGCCCAAAAAGGGACTGTTCCAGAGTCTATGGTCAAGGAACAATTGCCAAAAGCTCAGCTGACTTCCCTAACCAATATGGGTGAAGCTGTTAATGAATTACAGGCTGGAAAAGTAGATGCTGTTCACATGGATGAGCCAGTTGCCCTTAGCTACGCTGCTAAAAATGCTGACCTAGCTGTCGCAACTGTCAGCTTGAAGATGAAGGACGGTGAAGCCAATGCAGTTGCTCTAAGAAAAAATAGTGCTGATTTGAAAGAAGTGGTGGACAAGGTCATCCAAAAACTCAAGGATGACGGCACCTACCAAAAATATCTTGAAAAAGCGGCAACCTTAACAGAAGTTGAAGAATAATACTCAATGAAAATCAAAGAGCAAACTAGGAAGCTAGCCGCAAGCTGTACTTGAGTACGGTAAGGCGACGCTGACGTGGTTTGAATTTGATTTTCGAAGAGTATAAGAAAAAAGCAGAGTTGGAAGTCAATCCAATTCTGCTTTTAAATAGTTTAAAACCTTTTCCAGATTTTCTAAGGATACCTTGGCAAATTGATAAGGGCAGGCATCCAAGTAAGCCTCCTCAAAGAAGTCCAATTTCAGCTGACTGTGTTTTAGGCTGGCGATTTTAGGATACTGTCTGAGATCGAGCAATAAACCATCGTGTAGGGGATAATGAGGAAGGGGACAAGGTGTTTTAGTTAAGATTTCCTCGATTTGTTTTTGGTAAGTTTCCTGATTGGACAAGCGAGCCAGACGATTTTTCTCAAATAATTGACTGTCAATATAGAGTGATAAGGCCTTTTGCATGATGAGGTTGCTGTCGTAGTCTAGGATATTTTTGTAGGCCACAAAGGCTTCTTTGATAGCATTTGGCAGAATGAGTGCCGTAATCCGCAGGGCTGGAAAGAGGCTGGTTGAGAAGGACTTGATATAAATGACGCGCTCCTCTGTATCTAGATAGTGGAAGGTCTGGCCCTTCTTGGAGTCCAAATCCCCCAAATAGTCGTCCTCTACGATATAGACACCATACTTGGCAGCTAAGTCAAGAATAGCTCGTTTGTCCTGCTCAGAATAGGAATGCCCCAGAGGATAGTGGAAGCGAGGAATGGTATAGAAAAACTTAATTTTTCCTGTTTTGAAGTGGCCTTCCAGTTCCTCCAAGTCAATCCCATCAATGCCTCGTTCAATCGTTTGATAGTCCAGACCTTGAGCAATCAAGAGACGATTCATCCGATGGTAGGTCGGCTGTTCCACCAAGATTGCCTTGGCTTGGCTAGGAAAAGATATTTGAGAAAGGATAAACAAGGCTTGCTGGGTTCCAGAAGTCAGTACAAGTTGATCAGCCTTGCAGTAGAGGGCTTGGTCAAAGAGCAGTTTATGAATGGATTGTCTTAAGTCTTCTAAACCTTCTTGGTTGTCATAGTAGTTGAAGAGGTAGTTTTCTCGGCCAATTAAGGTTTCATTGACACAGAGTCGGAAATCGTCATAGGCGCTGGCATGTTCGTCCGTAACCTCGATTTCTAGATCTTGATGTTGCCCTTGTTCTAGGACATAATAGCCACTCTGGGGCTTGGCATAGAGGTATTGTTCGTGTCGTAATTCCAGTAGGGCTCGTTGAATGGTATCCTTGCTACAGTGAAAGTCAAGGCTCAGTTGACGGATAGAAGGCAGGCGACTTCCCGTTGGAAAGCGCCCAGACTCGATACTATTTTTCAGATAGGAAACGACCTCTTGGTACTTGCTTTGTTTCTTCATTCCAGACCTCCCTTGATTTTGTTACATTGTACCTTTTTTTTTCCTTCTTGGCAATGTCTAGAGTGTTTCTATCGTTCACATCTAGGGGCAAATGTGGTATACTTAGGAGTAACATTTATAGAATAACAGACAAGAAAGTGAATGGATAAGAACGTGCAGGAACCAGTGAAATTATTTCAATACAATACCCTTGGAGCTTTGATGGCAGGCCTTTATGGTGGTACCATGACAGTAGGAGAATTGCTGGAGCATGGTGACCTTGGTTTGGGAACCTTGGATTCTATTGATGGGGAATTGATTGTCTTGGATGGCAAGGCTTATCAGGCCAAAGGATCAGGAGATCAGCCAGAAATTGTGGAAGTATCACCAGATGCCCTTATTCCTTATGCAGCAGTAGTACCACATCAGGCAGAAGTTATTTTCCGCCAGCGCTTTGAGATGACAGACAAGGAATTGGAAGAACGAATTGAGTCTTATTATGACGGGGAAAATCTTTTCCGTTCTATCAAGATTCGTGGGGAATTTTCGCATATGCATGTGCGTATGATTCCCAAGTCGACACCAGATACCAAGTTTGCTGAGGTCGCAACCCATCAACCTGAATATCGTCGAGACAATGTAGCAGGAACCATCGTTGGTTTCTGGACGCCAGAGATTTTCCATGGAGTCAGTGTGGCAGGCTATCATCTACACTTCATCTCAGATGATTTGACCTTCGGTGGGCATGTCATGGACTTTGTCATAAAAGAAGGAATCATCGAGGTGGGAGCAGTTGATCAGTTGGACCAGCGTTTCCCAGTCCAAGATCGCCAATACTTGTTTGCCAAGTTCAATGTTGATGAGATGAAAAAAGATATTGAAAAGGCAGAATAGGAGAAGAAAATGACCATTCATATCATTATTAGCATAGTACTGTTGCTAGCTTTTCTGATTGGGAGTATTTGGTATGCCAAAAAGAAATACCAGATCAATCTAGCTGTCTTGGGCTTGGGGGCTGTTGCCTTCTTTCTCTCTTCACAGATTTTAGAAAAACTGGTGCATATTTTGGTTTTACATCCTCAAAAAGACGGTAGTATTGCCCTCTTGCAGGATCATCCACTTGTCTATATCATCTATGGCCTAGCCATGGCAGCATTTTTTGAGGAAACAGCTCGTCTTATTTTTTTCAAATGGTTGGAGAAAAAGAGAAGTTTGGAAAAGGCAGATGCCTTGGCTTATGGATTGGGGCATGGTGGCTTGGAGTTGATTTTCCTAGGTCTTGCTAGTTTGCTTAATCTCTACATCGTTCTCTCAGCAGTTCAAACGCAAAATCCACAGGTTATGCAATTGCTGTCTGAAAATATGTTAAAAACCATTCAGTCACTTTCTGTCTGGCAGATTTATTTGCTTGGTTTTGAGCGAATTTTGGCGCTAGGTTTTCAATTACTTTTGACTGTTTGGGTTTACCAAGCTGTTCGCCGGAAGAAATGGATTTATCTCCTAGCAGCCTATGGTCTACATGCCTTCTTTGACCTAGCTCCATCTCTAGCTCAAGTAGGATGGATTACAAGTCCAGTCTTGGTTGAAGTTATTCTACTAGTTGAACTGATCCTAGTTGCCTATGGAACTAAGGCAATCTTTTGCAAAAAATCATAAGAAAAGAGGGGAAACCTCTTTTTTTGTTTAAAATAAGCCCAAGATTTTTTAGGGTCGTCAAATGGTCTTAAAAATGGTATAATGGAATGAATTTTGTAAAAGGAAGAGTGTCATGTCAGTAAAAGAAAAAATGCTTGAAATCTTAGAAGGGATTGATATCCGTTTCAAGGAACCCTTGCATAGCTATAGTTATACAAAAGTAGGTGGAGAGGCCGATTATTTGGTCTTTCCACGAAATCGTTTTGAGTTGGCGCGCGTTGTCAAATTTGCCAATCAAGAAAATATCCCTTGGATGGTTCTTGGGAATGCCAGCAACATCATTGTTCGTGATGGTGGGATTCGTGGATTTGTCATCTTGTGTGACAAGCTCAATAATGTTTCCGTTGATGGTTATACCATTGAAGCTGAAGCTGGTGCCAACTTGATTGAAACAACTCGCATTGCCCTTCGTCATAGTTTGACTGGCTTTGAGTTTGCTTGTGGCATTCCAGGAAGCGTCGGCGGTGCTGTCTTTATGAATGCAGGTGCCTATGGTGGTGAGATTGCCCACATCTTGCAGTCTTGTAAGGTCTTGACCAAGGATGGAGAAATCGAGACCCTGTCTGCAAAAGATTTGGCTTTTGGTTACCGCCATTCAGCCATTCAGGAGTCTGGTGCAGTTGTCTTGTCAGCTAAATTTTCCCTTGCTCCAGGAAACCATCAGGTTATCAAGCAAGAAATGGATCGCTTGACGCATCTACGTGAACTCAAGCAACCTTTAGAATATCCATCTTGTGGTTCGGTCTTTAAGCGTCCAGTAGGGCATTTTGCAGGTCAATTAATTTCAGAAGCTGGCTTGAAAGGCTATCGTATCGGTGGCGTAGAAGTGTCTGAAAAGCACGCAGGTTTTATGATCAATGTTGCTGATGGAACGGCTAAAGACTACGAGGACTTGATTGAGTCTGTTATCGAAAAAGTCAAGGAACACTCTGGCGTTACTCTTGAGAGAGAAGTTCGTATCTTGGGTGAAAGCAAGTAGGAAGCTGTAGTTGAAAAGCTGCTGCTATGTCATGGAAAGGGGGTGAAAGCCTATCGTCAGTGCAGAAGAATGTAGGCAGTTCAATCTCCTACGCGAGGTAGTAGCGGCCTGACAGAGCCCTGATCTGTTAATCTATGAAAAAGAAGGAATAAATGACAATTGAAAAAACCAATTATTGAATTCAAAAACGTCTCTAAAGTTTTTGAAGACAGCAACACCAAGGTTCTCAAAGATATCAACTTTGAGTTGGAAGAAGGGAAATTCTATACCCTTCTAGGCGCATCTGGTTCAGGGAAATCAACTATCCTAAACATCATTGCAGGTTTACTGGATGCGACGACAGGAGATATTTTACTGGACGGTGTCCGCATCAATGACATCCCAACCAACAAGCGAGACGTCCATACGGTCTTCCAATCCTATGCCTTGTTTCCACATATGAATGTGTTTGAAAATGTTGCCTTTCCACTCCGCTTGCGTAAAATTGACAAGAAAGAAATCGAGCAGCGCGTAGCGGAAGTTCTCAAGATGGTTCAGTTGGAAGGTTACGAAAAACGTTCCATTCGTAAACTCTCTGGGGGACAACGTCAGCGTGTGGCTATTGCCCGTGCCATCATCAACCAACCCCGTGTGGTCTTGTTGGACGAGCCTTTATCAGCGCTGGACTTGAAATTAAGAACAGACATGCAGTACGAACTGCGTGAACTACAACAACGATTGGGTATTACCTTTGTCTTTGTTACTCACGATCAGGAAGAAGCACTTGCCATGAGTGACTGGATTTTCGTTATGAATGATGGCGAGATTGTCCAGTCAGGAACACCTGTGGACATCTACGATGAGCCAATCAACCACTTTGTTGCCACCTTTATCGGTGAGTCAAATATCTTGCCAGGAACCATGATTGAGGACTACTTGGTTGAGTTTAACGGCAAACGCTTCGAAGCGGTCGATGGTGGGATGAAGCCAAACGAGCCAGTCGAAGTCGTGATTCGTCCAGAGGACTTGCGCATTACCCTTCCTGAAGAAGGTAAGCTCCAAGTTAAGGTCGATACCCAGCTATTCCGTGGGGTTCACTATGAGATTATCGCCTATGACGAACTTGGCAATGAATGGATGATCCACTCAACTCGTAAGGCCATCGTTGGTGAGGAAATCGGTCTGGACTTTGAACCAGAAGACATCCACATCATGCGTCTCAACGAAACCGAAGAAGAGTTCGATGCTCGTATTGAGGAGTACGTAGAAATCGAAGAGCAAGAAGCAGGTTTGATCAATGCAATCGAGGAGGAAAGAGATGAAGAAAACAAGCTCTAAACTCTTTGTAGTGCCCTACATGCTCTGGATTGCCCTCTTTGTATTGGCACCCTTGGTATTGATTTTCGGTCAATCCTTTTTCAACATTGAAGGCCATTTTAGTTTAGAAAACTATAAATCCTACTTTGCGTCACAAAACTTAACCTATCTCAAAATGAGTTTTAACTCTGTACTTTATGCAGGGATTGTGACCTTTGTGACCTTGCTTATCAGCTATCCAACGGCCCTCTTTTTGACCCGTCTCAAGCACCGTCAACTCTGGCTCATGCTGATTATCCTGCCTACCTGGATTAATTTGCTCCTTAAGGCCTATGCCTTTATCGGGATTTTTGGTCAGAATGGCTCTATTAACCAATTCTTGGAATTTATCGGAATCGGTTCGCAACAGTTGCTCTTTACCGATTTCTCCTTTATCTTTGTCGCAAGCTACATCGAGCTTCCCTTTATGATTTTGCCGATTTTCAATGTCTTGGACGATATGGATAACAATCTCATCAATGCCAGCTATGACCTGGGTGCGACCAAGTGGGAGACCTTCCGTCATGTCATCTTCCCTCTGTCTATGAACGGCGTGAGAAGTGGGGTTCAGTCGGTCTTTATTCCAAGCTTGAGTCTCTTCATGCTGACTCGTTTGATTGGTGGGAACCGCGTTATTACTCTGGGGACAGCCATTGAGCAGAACTTCCTAACCAATGACAACTACGGTATGGGTTCTACCATCGGTGTGATTCTCATCCTGACCATGTTCATCACCATGTGGGTGACCAAGGAAAGGAGAGAACGATGAAAAAATTTGCCAATCTTTATCTGGGACTGGTCTTTCTTGTCCTCTACCTGCCGATTTTTTACTTGATTGGCTACGCCTTTAATGCAGGCAACGACATGAATAGCTTTACAGGCTTTAGCTTGAGCCATTTTAAAACCATGTTTAACGATGGTCGCCTTATGTTGATTGTGACTCAGACCTTTTTATTGGCCTTCCTGTCAGCCTTGATTGCGACCATTATCGGGACTTTTGGTGCTATTTACATCTACCAGTCTCGTAAGAAATACCAAGAAGCCTTTCTATCTCTCAATAATATCCTCATGGTTGCGCCTGACGTTATGATTGGTGCCAGCTTCTTGATTCTCTTTACCCAACTCAAGTTTTCACTTGGTTTTTTGACCGTTCTCTCTAGTCATGTGGCCTTCTCCATTCCTATCGTGGTCTTGATGGTCTTGCCACGTCTTAAGGAAATGAACGGCGATATGATTCATGCAGCCTATGACTTGGGAGCCAGTCAATTTCAGATGTTTAAGGAAATCATGCTTCCTTACCTGACACCGTCTATCATTGCAGGTTATTTCATGGCCTTTACCTATTCGCTAGATGACTTTGCCGTGACCTTCTTTGTAACGGGAAATGGCTTTTCAACCCTATCAGTCGAGATTTACTCTCGTGCTCGCAAGGGGATTTCCTTAGAAATCAATGCCCTGTCTGCCCTTGTCTTTCTCTTTAGTATTATCCTAGTTGTTGGATATTACTTTATCTCACGTGAGAAGGAGGAGCAAGCATGAAAAAACTCTATTCATTTTTAGCAGGAATTGTAGCGATTATCCTGGTCTTGTGGGGAATTGCGACGCATCTAGACAGTAAAATCAATAGCCGAGATAGTCAAAAACTGGTTATCTATAACTGGGGTGACTATATCGATCCAGAACTCTTGGAGAAATTCACAGAAGAAACAGGAATCCAAGTACAGTACGAGACCTTTGATTCCAACGAAGCCATGTACACCAAGATTAAGCAGGGTGGAACGACCTACGATATTGCCATTCCTAGTGAATACATGATTAATAAGATGAAGGACGAAGACCTCTTGGTACCTCTTGACTATTCAAAACTTGAAGGTCTTGAAAATATCGGGCCAGAGTTCCTCAACCAGTCCTTTGACCCAGGCAATAAATTCTCTATCCCTTACTTCTGGGGAACCTTAGGAATTGTCTACAATGAAACCATGGTAGAGGAAGCACCTGAGCATTGGGATGATCTCTGGAAGCCAGAGTATAAAAACTCTATCATGCTTTTTGATGGGGCGCGTGAGGTATTGGGACTAGGACTCAATTCGCTCGGCTACAGCCTCAACTCCAAGGATACCCAGCAGTTAGAAGAGACAGTAGACAAACTCTACAAACTGACTCCAAATATCAAGGCTATTGTGGCGGACGAGATGAAGGGCTACATGATTCAGAATAACGCTGCTATCGGCGTGACCTTCTCTGGTGAAGCCAGCCAAATGCTAGAAAAAAATGAAAATCTACGCTATGTGGTACCAACTGAGGCCAGCAACCTTTGGTTTGACAATATGGTCATTCCCAAAACAGTTAAAAACCAAGATGCCGCCTATGCCTTTATCAACTTTATGTTGAAACCCGAAAATGCTCTTAAAAATGCGGAGTATGTCGGTTATTCAACTCCAAACCTACCAGCTAAGGAATTACTCCCAGAGGAGAAAAAAGAAGATAAAGCCTTCTATCCAGATGCTGAAACCATGAAACACTTAGAAGTTTATGAGAAATTTGACCATAAATGGACAGGAAAATATAGCGACCTCTTCCTACAGTTTAAAATGTATCGGAAGTAGTAGTTAGCAGTCACGAAACGAATCAGTCAAGCTGGTTCGTTTTTTTTATGTAAAAGGCAATTTTTGTAATTGTATGTTTTTCTATGATAGTTGCTTATTTGCTTGCCTAGTAGTATACTAAGTTTAACATTACAGAAAGCGGTAACAAATAATGAAAGTGTCTACTTTTTTCAAAAAAAGTTTCTGGCCAACCTTCTTGACTGTTCAGCAAACTGTTATACTATTCTCTCTAAAGGATGGTTTGGATCGACAATACCTAACAACTGATTCCATACATTTGGTGATAGGGTTCTTTATATTTGCAAATATTTGAGTAGCTATATTTAGCAATTCGAAAACTTGGGATAAAAAGAAAAATGGCAGTAAGACAAAATATATCCAGAAAAAGTAATCGGAGATGTAGGGAATTGGTCTGATTCAATGGAGATGATTTCCAGTTGACGCAAGCTTAAAAAAACGTTATAATAAGAAAGTTGAGAATTGATTTTCAGTAGTCTTAGTCCAGAGAAATGGCGGTGCTGCGAGCCATCTAAGCTAGGAAGTCATGCTACTCAATCATACAATTGCATAAGAACAAGAGAATGACAAGTTCATTGAATGAAGGTGGTACCGCGGTTTTTCGCCCTTCGTGATATGAGCTTGTCTTTTGATTTTTGGAGGTGTTGATGAAAACATTTCTTGTCAAACAAAAGTTTCGTCTTGGAGGCGAACGCTTCGCTATCAAGGATGACAGGGGAGAAATCGCCTATCAGGTAGAGGGATCATTTTTTAAGATTCCTAAAACCATTACCATCTATGATGCTAATGGTGAACAGGTCAGTCGGATCAGTAAAGAAATCTTGACCTTGCTTCCTCGTTTTGAGATTCAGCTTCGGGATGGCTCGAGTTTTGTCATTCGTAAGAAGTTGACCTTCTGGCGAGATAAGTATGAGTTTGATAATCTGGGGCTTCGTATCGAGGGCAATATCTGGGATTTGAATTTCAAACTACTGGATGATCGCGATCAGTTGATCGCGGAAATCAGGAAAGAACTCTTCCATCTGACCTCTACTTATAACGTAACAGTCCTTGAGGACGCTTATGCAGACCTAGTCATTTCTCTCTGTGTCGCGATTGACTATGTGGAAATGCTGGAAAGCCAATCAAATTAAACAAGTAATAAGGAGACAATATGAAACAACTATCTAGTGCACAAGTACGCCAAATGTGGCTTGATTTCTGGGCGACCAAAGGTCACTCTGTAGAACCATCAGTCAGCTTGGTTCCTGTAAATGATCCAACACTTTTGTGGATTAATTCTGGGGTAGCAACCCTTAAGAAATACTTTGACGGGACTATTATCCCTGAAAATCCACGTATTACCAATGCCCAAAAGGCTATCCGTACCAACGATATTGAAAACGTAGGGAAGACTGCACGTCACCATACCATGTTTGAAATGTTGGGGAACTTCTCTATCGGGGATTACTTCCGTGACGAAGCGATCACTTGGGCTTATGAGCTTTTGACAAGCCCAGAATGGTTTGACTTCCCAGCTGAGAAACTTTACATGACCTACTATCCAGACGATAAAGATTCTTACAACCGCTGGATTGCAGTAGGAGTGGACCCAAGTCACTTGATTCCAATCGAGGACAACTTCTGGGAAATCGGTGCAGGACCTTCTGGACCTGATACAGAGATTTTCTTTGACCGTGGGGAAGCCTTTGACCCAGAAAATATTGGACTTCGCCTGCTTGCAGAAGATATTGAAAACGACCGTTACATCGAAATCTGGAACATCGTTTTGTCACAATTTAACGCAGATCCTGCTGTTCCTCGTAGCGAATACAAGGAATTGCCACACAAGAATATTGATACGGGCGCTGGTTTGGAGCGTTTGGTGGCCGTTATCCAAGGGGCTAAGACCAACTTTGAAACGGACCTCTTCATGCCGATCATCCGTGAAGTGGAGAAATTGTCTGGTAAGGTTTATGACCAAGATGGCGATAACATGAGCTTTAAGGTTATCGCTGACCACATCCGTTCACTTTCATTTGCTATCGGTGATGGTGCCCTTCCAGGAAATGAAGGTCGTGGTTATGTCCTTCGTCGTTTACTCCGTCGTGCTTCTATGCATGGTCAAAAATTGGGTATCAACGAGCCTTTCCTTTACAAACTTGTTCCAACGGTTGGAAAAATCATGGAAAGCTACTACCCAGAAGTTCTTGAAAAACGTGACTTTATCGAAAAAATCGTTAAGAGCGAAGAAGAATCATTTGCTCGTACCCTTCACTCAGGTCAACACTTTGCCCAAGGCATTGTAGCTGACTTGAAAGAAAAAGGTCAATCTGTCATTGCTGGTCAAGATGTATTCAAACTTTATGACACTTATGGATTCCCAGTTGAATTGACTGAAGAAATCGCTGAAGAAGCTGGGATGACTGTTGACCGTGAAGGATTTGAAGCAGACATGAAAGAACAGCAAGAACGCGCGCGTGCGTCAGCTGTTAAAGGTGGTTCAATGGGTATGCAAAATGAAACCCTTCAAAACATCACTGTAGAAAGTGTCTTCAACTACAATGCTAGCCAATTATCTTCTAAATTGGTGGCTATCGTGGCTGACAATGCAGGAGTAGAAGCTGTGTCAGAAGGAACTGCCTCACTTATCTTTGCAGAGACTCCATTCTATGCTGAAATGGGTGGACAGGTCGCTGACCATGGACAAATTTTGGATGGGTCAGACAAGGTTGTAGCTACTGTGACCAATGTTCAAAAAGCACCAAACGGACAAGCACTTCACACGGTTGAAGTTCTTGCACCGCTTGCCTTGAACCAAGAATATACCTTGGCAATTGATACAAATCGTCGTCACCGTGTCATGAAAAACCACACTGCGACTCACTTGCTTCACGCTGCCCTTCACAATATCCTTGGAAGCCATGCAACTCAGGCAGGATCTCTTAATGAAGTTGAATTCCTTCGCTTTGACTTTACCCACTTCCAAGCTGTAACTGCTGAAGAATTGCGTGCGATTGAGCAGCAAGTCAACGAGAAAATCTGGGAAGCTCTTGAAGTGAAGACAGTTGAAACGGATATTGACACTGCTAAAGAAATGGGAGCTATGGCTCTCTTTGGTGAGAAATACGGCAAGGAAGTCCGTGTTGTTACTATCGGTGACTACTCTATCGAGCTTTGTGGTGGTACCCACGTTGGCAACACTTCTGAAATTGGCCTCTTCAAGATTGTCAAAGAAGAAGGTATCGGTTCAGGAACTCGCCGTATCTTGGCAGTGACTGGTAAGGAAGCCTTTGAAGCCTACCGTGAACAAGAAGACGCTCTTAAAGCTGTCGCAGCAACCTTGAAAGCACCTCAAGTCAAGGAAGTACCTCACAAGGTAGAAGGACTTCAAGAACAACTTCGTCAATTGCAAAAAGAAAATGCTGAGTTGAAAGAAAAAGCCGCAGCTGCAGCCGCAGGCGATATCTTCAAGGATGTTCAGGAAGTCAATGGTCACCGTTACATTGCTAGCCAAGTATCTGTATCTGATGCTGGTGCTCTTCGTACCTTTGCGGATAACTGGAAACAAAAAGATTACTCTGATCTTCTTGTCCTTGTTGCTGCTATCGGTGACAAAGTCAATGTCCTTGTAGCAAGCAAGACAAAAGACCTTCATGCAGGAAACCTTGTCAAAGAATTGGCACCAATCGTCGATGGACGTGGTGGTGGTAAACCAGACATGGCCATGGCAGGAGGAAGCAACCAAGCTAAGATCCAAGAATTGTTGGATGCAGTAGCAGGTAAATTATAAGAAAATAAAGATCTATCCATTTGGGTAGGTCTTTATGTGAATGCCAAAAAGCCAAATCCGATTGGATCTGGCTTGATTATCATTAGCTATTAGATTGTATTAGCTGCCCAGACACTTACCGAAGCAGTTGAGACTGGGAATTGTCCATAACCTTCCTCATCAATTGTAACTTGACCTTGGTGGTTTCCAAGTAAATCTACAAAGATTTGGTTAGCCCATTCTTGGCCGACAAACATTGATTTGCTATTTTCTTGGTCATTTGAAATCAAGACTGCGATTGGGGATTGATTTTTAGCACCTGAACGTACCCAACCGATACAGTTAGCATCATCAAAGTAGTCATTTTGTTCTCCATAAGCCAAATCTTTTCGGATAGCTAGGAGGCGGTCAAGGACTTCTTTGAAATCTTGTTGAGCATACTGCCCTGAAATCCCATAGTAGTCTCCGTAAAAGACACATGGAAGGCCGTCTTGGCGTAATAGAATGAGGGCATAGGCTGCAGGTTTGAACCATTCTTCAACAGTAGACTCAAGAGCCTGACCACGTTGGGTATCGTGGTTGTCGACAAAGGTTACAGCCTTGTATGGTTTGAGTTCAACCAAGCTATCTGTGAAAATACCACGAAGGTCATAGTTTGCGCCAGCTTGACTGGCTTCAAAGAGATTCTGGTGGAGACGAACATCAACAAGGTCGAATCGTTCTTCCGTTTTTTCAAGATAGTCCAGATTGGCTTCCTTGTCAGGATTCCAGAATTCACCAAAAACATAGAAATCCTCACCGTATTTTTCCTTCATATCACGGATAAAATTACTCATGAAGAAAGAGTCAATGTGTTTAACGGCATCCAAGCGGAAACCAGCTACACCAGTCGTTTCCATGAACCAGTCAGCCCAGTCATAGATATTTTGGATGACTTCAGGATGTTTAAAGTCTAGGTCGGCATACATGAGGTAGTCATAGTTACCGTTTTCATTATCGACCAATTCCTCATTTGCCCAACCCTTGTTGTCTCCTTGGATGAGATAAATGCCAGACTTGCGGCGTTTGGCATCATAGTCTGTACCGGTGAAGTGGTACCAGTGCCAGTGGAAGTCATTGTAGGTATCTTGGCGACCATCGAAGGTAAAGCTAGTCCAGCCATTGATGGTGAAGGGTTCCCCAAGTTCAACTGTACGGTCTACAGGATCCACTTCAATAACCTGAAAGGCTTCCATATGATCAGCAGCAGCCTTGTGATTGAGCACCACATCGGCCATAGGTTGAATTCCCTGCGCTTTTAGGGTTTGAATAGCTTGAAGATAGTCTTCTTTGAAACCATACTTGGTGCGGACAGTCCCTTTTTGGTTGAACTCTCCAAGGTCAAATAAGTCATAGACACCATAGCCGACATCTTTTTCATTGGTAGCCTTGAAAGCTGGTGGCATCCAGACATGACTGATACCGAGATCAGCTAGGTGTTGAGCATCTTCAGCCAGACGCGTCCAGTGCTGGCCGTCATGGGGCAGATACCATTCAAAGTATTGCATGATTGTTTGATTTTGCATGATGTTTCCTCTTACTTGTCAATCTTGTTCTTTATTCTATCATAAAGTATCGGTTAGCTCAAACGTTTGCGTAAAACTGAATAATAAGTTTTTGACTATTTTATATAAAATGTTGATTTTTAAAATGAAAGCGCTATAATTATAGTGAATTACATAGATAAAGAGAGGAGATTTCTCATGATTGAATTTCAAAATGTTAGTAAGTTGTATGGTGATAAAGAGGCCTTGAGCAATCTCAATCTGCAGATTGAAAATGGAGAGATTATGGGCTTGATTGGCCATAATGGGGCTGGAAAATCGACCACTATAAAATCCTTAGTCAGTATCATTTCACCCAGCAGTGGTCGTATTTTGGTAGACGGTCAGGAGTTATCGGAAAATCGCTTGGCTATTAAACGGAAGATTGGCTACGTAGCGGACTCGCCTGACTTATTTTTACGCTTAACGGCTAATGAATTTTGGGAATTGATTGCTTCATCCTATGATCTGACTAGCTCTTACTTGGAGACTAGTCTAGCTAGGCTATTGAACGTTTTTGATTTTGCTGAAAATCGTTATCAGGTTATTGAAACTCTTTCTCACGGAATGCGTCAGAAAGTCTTTGTCATCGGAGCACTCTTGTCCGATCCCGATATTTGGGTCTTGGACGAACCCTTGACTGGTTTGGATCCCCAGGCTGCCTTTGATTTGAAGCAGATGATGAAGGAACATGCACAAAAAGGCAAGACGGTCTTGTTTTCAACCCATGTCCTAGAGGTGGCAGAGCAAGTCTGTGATCGGATTGCCATTTTGAAAAAGGGGCATTTGATCTATTGTGGTAGCGTAGAGGACTTGAGAAAAGACCACCCAGACCAGTCTTTAGAAAGTATCTATCTTAGCCTTGCTGGTAGAAAAGAGGAGGTTTCAGATGCGTCTCAAGGTCATTAAAAAATTAGTTGATATCAATATCCTCTATTCATCTCAAGAAGCTAATCTGGCTAACCTACGAAAGAAGCAGGCTAAGAATCCTGGGAAAAAAGTAAATGTTTCCGCTAGAGTCCTAAGTTCTTACATTTTTTCTAGTCTCTTGATGCTTTTCATGTTTATAAATATAGCCTTTCGTTTTCCTTTTGAGGAAATGCCTGTTTATTTTAGCTTCATGGTTGCTATTTTACTAGTGATTGCCTTTTCAACTTCTTTAACAGCTTTTTACAATGTCTTTTATGAGAGTAAGGACCTGGTCTCCTATAGGCCCTATGCCTTTAAAGAATCAGAGATTATAATCGCTAAAGGACTGTCTGTCCTCTTGCCAGCTCTGCCTGGAATTGTACCAATCCTAGCTTATTTTCTAGTCCTCTATATTAGGCTAGCACCTTCTCTTTGGCTAGGCTTGCCTTTGATGCTACTGTCCTTGACCTTATTATTTGTCTCTGTTACTTTAGTGATGGTAGTGGCAGTACATTTCTTGGCTCAGACTAGGGTCTTCAGAAAGTATCAGTCTATTTTTTCGAATGTGATGATTGGGATAGGGGTTCTCATACCTTTAATATTTGTCTTCTTTCTACAGTCGACTTCTGGAGTTATAGTTGACAGAGTTAGAGACATTCCACCTCTTCTTTATCCTATTCATCTCTTTTACAAAATAGCAGTGGAGCCTTTTTCGAAAGAAGCCATCCTGGGTCTGCTCGCTTGGATAGGACTAACACTCTTCCTGCTTTACTTGAGCAAAAAGAAGGTTTTTCCTCGTTTTTATGACGTGATTCTGCTTAACAGTGAGGAGAAGGTCAAGAAAGAACGTCACAGTAAGGAGAGAATTTCAACTACTAAAAAGGGATTTTTCCGCATGGTTTTACGCTACCACCTCACCCTCTTGGGACAGGGGACTGGCGTGATTACAGTGCTTTTTACAAGTGCTTTTCTTCCTTATCTCATGATGATCGGTCTGATTTCCAAAATTCGAGATTCTCAGATAGTTCCAGATATTCATCCTCCATACTGGTTACCCTTGTTTTTTATAGGATTGTTTATAGCAGTTGTCAATAACAATATTACCAGCCTGCATTCAATTGCCTTGTCCTTGGAGAGGGAAAATGTTGATTTTCTTAAGAGTTTACCCTTTGACTTTGCTCGTTATGTGAAAGTGAAATTTTGGATTATATTTGCTGTCCAGTCCTTTTTACCAATTCTGACGTTACTTGGTCTTTCTCTATATCTAGGCTTGCCCATCCTTTCGATGATTTACCTTCTTGCGACATGGGTCCTTGCCAGTGTCATCCTTTCTTACCACAATTACTTTAAGGACGTGAAAAATCTGTCAACCAATTGGAGTAGCATTACGGACTTGGTGAACCGTTCAAATCGTATAGTAGCAATAGTTTTATTGTTTATTTATAGTGCAATCCTAATGGCCCTTGTAATAGGGAGCTTATTCTTGGTTCAGTCTCTCTCTACTATCCTTGCCATTAGCTTGGGAGTAGGAGTTCTTATCCTCTTGCTTGCTCTTGCTATTTTTGGCTATCATTACTACCTGTCACGCATATTGGCAGAAATAGAAAAATGATAAGCTAGTTGATCGCTTGCTTGATAAATTTTAAAAAAGAAATGCTCCTCCAAGGCGGAAGAGCATTTTTTATTGTGATTTTGATTCAGCTTCAGCCGACTCTGGGTGGAGTTCTTGGTAACTTGGTGCCTTGAAAAGGTTAGTACTGGTTTTGCCTTGTCGTTGGCTAAAGAGGCTCGTTGATTGACTACCTTTTTCCTGCTCAATCTTTTGCAGAATTGGCAAGGAATTGAGGTAAGAAATACTTTCTGTATCAACTTTTCCAAGATGATCTGCTTGGTAGAAACGTATCAAATCACCAGTTTGAATCTGGTCGCTGAGTTTTAGCTGTTGGCTGGCTGCCTGCCGAACGATTTCTAGTTCAGTCTGAGCTTGTTCATCAAGATTGCTGATTTCAAGACCGCTCTCAGTATAGTAGGTTCGGCCGTCATAACTGGTGTATTTTGGTGTAACGAAGGAATTGGCAGTCCGAAAGGCAACGATTTCTTGATGATCTGGAGACAGAAGGTCCTGGCCAACTTGAAGGAAGGAATTGGACTCAATACCAAGGAGGTGTTCGAGAGTCGGTAAGATATCGATTTGTCCACCGTAGGTATTGATGATTTGTCCTTTTTCATAGCCAGGCATGAACACCATAAAAGGCACTCGTTGCAACATAGCATTGTCGTAATTCGACCAGTTCTCAGAAGTCTTGCCAATCAAGGGAGCCAGGTCAGGATTGCGGGAATTAGAAATGCCATAATGGTCTCCGTAGATGACGATGATGGATTTTTCATAGAGGCCACTTTCTTTGAGATAGTCAAAGAAGGACTTAATAGCACTATCCAGATAGTTAGCCGTTTGGAAGTAGCCATTGATCGTTTCATCTTTGGTTTTGGCCAGTGGGAAACCAAGCTCATTGCCTGTCAGATTGCTAGCATAGGGATAGTGATTGGACACCGTGATATACTTGGCATAAAAAGGCTGCTGCAAGTGCTCCAGATATTGGATAGAATCTTTCATCATGATTTTATCATTCAAACCATATTGGAAAGAATTGCTACTGTCTTGCTTAGTAAAATAGGCTGCGTCAAAGAAGTATTGGTAGCCCCATTGTTTATAGGTCGTATTTCGATTCCAGAAGGTCCCGATATTACCGTGAAAGACGGCACTCGATTGATAGCCGTTTTTTGATAGGATAAAAGGAGCTGCCTGCTGAGTATTGGTACCACCGTAATTGACCATAAAGGAACCTTGGTTAAGCCCAAACAAACCAGTCTCCAGCATGGTTTCCGCATCTGAGGTTTTACCAGCCTTGACTTGGTTAAAGATATTAGAAAAGGCTAGGGTTGATTGTGAATGGTAGAGGGAATTAAGGAAGGGAGTGACTTCATGCTCAGTTCCATCTATGTTGAGTTTATAGTCAAGTAGGAACTGCTGGAAACTCTCTAGGTGGAGATAGATCACATTTTTCCCTTTGGCAAGGCCAAAATAGTCTGGATTAGGCTTAGCAGCATGTTCTTGAATATAGTCTGTAATAGGTTGAAGGTCGGTCTCAGAAGCCTTAGCACGTTCTTTGTTGGCGCTGTAGGATTGGTTGGCACTATAACCTAAAAAGGCTGGCAAACTAAGGGCACGAACAACATAATAATTAGAAAATCCTCGCGACAGGAGATCGGGACGTTCAATTTCAGCCAAGAAAAGATTAGCTGAAAAGAGCAGGGCTGAGAGAGCAGTGATAGCAACACTCGAGCGGAATTTGAAAGATCTCCTATCCAGCTGGATGAATTTTTTAAAGAAAAGGAAAGCCAGCACTGGGAAATCCATAAAATAGAGAAAATCCCAAGGACGCAGTAACTCTAGTTCTGCAGTACCAACAGACACCTTGCTAGCGACCTTCATGGTATTAGCCGTGATAAAGTCACTAAATTCTCGATAGTAAAAGACATTGGAATAGAGCCAAATGAATAAAAGGCTGTAAATAGCTATACTGAGACTGTAAAAGACCTTGGTTGACCGAGCATAGAGGGCGAGAGCTAGTAGAAGGAGGCCCAAAGGAAGGGGGTTGAAAAAGGCGATAAAGGCAAGGTAATTTCCTTGCAGCTTGCCCAATTGAATATCTAAATTAAAGTCAACGGTATAGGCTAATAAGGTTTTGAGCCAATAGAGGATTAAAAGGGTTAGGACAAAACCCAGTCTGGTACCAATGGCTTTTTGGATTTTGTTAAAATTGATTCTCACACAATCACTTCCTAAGTTTTTATTAGTATTAGTATACCATTTTTTAAAACTAGAGTAAAAAAGCAAGGGTAGTTTCTTTTTTGAGAATTGCCTAAAAGTTTGATATAATGGTAGTTATGAATAGAATAAGAGTCAGCAAAAGGGTTGAAAAGAAGCTCGCAAAGGGGCTTGTTTTACTGGAAGCCAGCGATCTTGCAGATGTTCATCTCAAGGATCAGGAAGTAGAAGTTCATAGTCAAGGTGGAAACTTTCTTGGAACTGCCTACCTTTCTCAGCAAAACAAGGGCTTGGGCTGGTTTGTCAGCAAAGACAAGGTGACCTTCAATCAAGCTTTTTTTGAAACGCTGTTTAGACAAGCTAAAGAAAAGAGAAGTGCCTACTATCAAGATGATTTGACTACTGCCTTTCGTCTCTTTAACCAAGAGGGAGATGGCTTTGGCGGTCTGACAGTGGAGCTTTATGGCGACTATGCTGCTTTTTCTTGGTATAACTCTTATGTTTATCAGATTCGCAAGGTTATCTCAGAAGCTTTTAGACAGGTTTTTCCTGAGGTTTTAGGAGCATATGAGAAGATCCGTTTTAAGGGTTTGGACTATGAATCTGCCCGTGTTTATGGTCAAGAAGCACCTGACTTCTTCACTGTTTTGGAAAATGGTGTTCTGTATCAAGTCTTTATGAACGATGGCTTGATGACAGGGATTTTCCTAGACCAGCATGAAGTTCGCGGTAGTTTAGTGGATGGGTTGGCTATGGGTAAATCCTTGCTCAACATGTTTTCCTACACAGCAGCCTTTTCAGTGGCTGCGGCCATGGGAGGAGCAAGCCAGACTACTTCGGTTGACCTAGCTAAACGTTCACGAGAATTGTCTCAAGCGCATTTTCAGGCTAATGGAATCAGCACAGACGACCATCGTTTTATAGTTATGGATGTTTTTGAGTATTTCAAGTATGCCAAGCGAAAAGGCTTGACCTATGATGTGATTGTCCTAGATCCGCCTAGCTTTGCTCGGAACAAAAAACAAACATTTTCTGTGGCCAAGGATTATCATAAGTTGATATCCCAAAGTCTTGAGATTTTAAATCCGGGCGGTATTATTATTGCCAGCACCAATGCTGCCAATGTATCCCGCCAGAAATTTACAGAACAAATTGATAAAGGCTTTGCAGGAAGAAGTTACCAGATTTTAAATAAATACGGTCTTCCAGCAGATTTTGCCTATAATAAAAAAGATGAAAGTAGTAATTACCTCAAGGTGATTAGTATGAAGGTTAGTAAATGAAATTAATCGTTTCAGTAATGCCAAGAAGTTTAGAGGAGGCCCAGGCTCTGGACGCCACGAGGTACCTGGATGCCGACATCATTGAATGGCGTGCCGACTATCTGCCTAAGGAAGCGATTTTGCAGGTGGCTCCAGCGATTTTTGAAAAATTCGCAGGTCGTGAGTTGGTTTTCACGCTACGAACTCGCTCTGAGGGGGGAGAAATCGACCTTTCTCCAGAAGAATATATCCATCTAATCAAGGAAGTGGCGCAACTCTATCAACCAGACTATATTGATTTTGAGTACTACAGCTACAAGGATGTTTTTGAGGAAATGCTGGACTTCCCAAATCTTGTTTTGAGTTACCACAATTTCCAAGAAACACCTGAAAATATGATGGAAATCTTATCAGAGTTGACGAGCCTAAATCCAAAACTTGTTAAGGTTGCAGTGATGGCTCACACAGAGCAGGATGTCTTAGACTTGATGAACTATACACGAGGCTTTAAAACCCTCAATCCTGAACAGGAGTATGTGACCATTTCTATGGGCAAGGTGGGCAAAGTTTCTCGTATCACTGCGGATGTGACTGGTTCTAGCTGGTCCTTTGCTAGTCTTGATGAGGCAAGTGCCCCAGGTCAGATTTCCTTAGCTAACATGAAAAAAATTCGGGAGATTTTGGATGAAGCTTGATGGCTATACACGTTTAGCTGCCGTTGTTGCCAATCCTATTAAACATTCTATTTCCCCCTTTATCCACAATAGTGCCTTTGAGGCGACAGCTACCAATGGTGCTTACGTGGCTTGGGAGATTGAAGCGGTTGACTTGGAAGTCACGGTGGCTAATATTCGTCGCTACCAGATGTTTGGAATTAACCTTTCTATGCCCTATAAGGAGCAAGTGATTCCTTATTTGGATGAGCTGAGCGATGAAGCGCGTTTGATCGGTGCGGTTAATACGATTGTCAATGATAATGGCAATTTAATTGGATATAATACAGATGGCAAGGGATTTTTTAAGAGCTTGCCTTCTTTTACAATTTCAGGTAAAAAGATGACCCTGCTGGGTGCAGGTGGTGCGGCCAAGTCCATTATAGCGCAAGCTATTTTGGATGGTGTCAGTCAGATTTCGCTCTTTGTTCGTTCAGTTTCTATGGAAAAAACAAGACCTTACCTAGACAAGTTACAGGAGCAAACAGGCTTTAAGGTAGACTTGTATGCTTTAGAAGATGTTCCTGAACTGCAAGCAAGGATTGCTGAGTCGGATTTACTTGTCAATGCGACAAGTGTAGGGATGGATGGTCAATCCTCCCCAGTTCCTGAAAGCATCAATTTGCCAGAAACTATCTTGGTGGCAGATATTATTTACCAACCCTTTGAAACGCCATTTTTAAAATGGGCCAGAAGTCAGGGTAATCCAGCCGTCAATGGTCTGGGAATGTTGCTCTATCAAGCTGCAGAAGCTTTTCAACTGTGGACAAGCAAGGAAATGCCGACAGAAGAGATTTGGCAGTCCTTAAAAGAAAAATACCAATAAAGAAAAGGAGACTCTCCTATGAAAATCAGAATCGATATTCCTCATCATCCTTATGATATACAGATTGAAAAAGGCTGTCTGGCTCAGGCTGGTCAATGGTTGCGAGAACTCTGGCAACCACAAAAGGTAGTCATTGTGACAGATAACCATGTAGCTTCTCTTTATGCAGAGAAGGTCAAGCTCAGCCTAGAAGATGCTGGTTTTCAGGTAGCAGTTTTTGACTTTTTAGAAGGGGAAGAAAGAAAGAATTTAACCACTGTTCAGAAAGTCTATGAATTTCTAGTTAAGCAGGGGTTGACTCGTAGCGATGGAATCGTGGCTCTTGGTGGTGGTGTCGTT
Source organism: Streptococcus mitis (assembly GCF_946190155.1). Taxonomy (GTDB): domain Bacteria; phylum Bacillota; class Bacilli; order Lactobacillales; family Streptococcaceae; genus Streptococcus; species Streptococcus mitis_CL. The sequence continues at coordinate 21,132 of NZ_CAMHZL010000010.1, read as the reverse complement.
GGGGACCTGGCTGGTTTCGTAGCCTCTACCTATATGCGGGGTATTCATTTTGTTCAGATTCCGACTAGTTTGACAGCTCAGGTTGATTCTTCTATCGGCGGAAAGACAGGTGTCAACACTCCGTTTGCTAAAAATATGGTAGGGACCTTTGCCCAACCAGACGGGGTACTGATCGACCCACTTGTCCTTGAAACGCTCGGAAAAAGAGAGTTGATTGAAGGAATGGGTGAGGTTATAAAATATGGCTTGATTGAGGATACAGAACTGTGGGCTCTATTGACGGAGCTGGATGGTTCTGTGGAGAGCATTCTGGAATATGCAGAGACCTTGATTGAACATTCTTGTCAGGTTAAGCGCAAGATGGTAGTTGAGGATGAGTTGGATAACGGTGTTCGCCTTTACCTCAATTTTGGCCACACTATTGGCCATGCCATTGAAGCAACGGCTGGTTATGGAAAGGTCATGCATGGAGAAGCTGTGGCCATGGGCATGGTACAGATTTCCAAGGTTGCTGAGGAAAAAGGCCTCATGCCAGCTGGCATTACCCAGTCCATCACAGAAATATGTCAGAAATTTGGACTACCTGTTGACTATGAAAACTGGGATGTTGACAAGCTTTATCAGGCTTTGACACATGATAAGAAAGCGCGTGGCAATACCTTGAAATTGGTCTTAGTGCCAGAGCTCGGTTCAGCGGCCATTCACCCAGTTTCTCTGGAAGAGATGAAAGACTACTTGGTAAAATAAGGAGAGTGTATGAGATATTTAACTGCAGGAGAATCACACGGTCCCCGTCTGACAGCTATCATTGAGGGAATTCCAGCTGGACTTCCTTTGACAGTTGAGGATATCAATGAGGATTTGAAACGTCGTCAGGGTGGATACGGCCGCGGTGGTCGTATGAAGATTGAGAGCGACCAAGTTATCTTTACTTCGGGTGTTCGCCATGGGAGGACTACTGGGGCTCCCATTACCATGGATGTCATCAATAAGGACCACCAAAAATGGCTGGATATCATGTCTGCGGAGGACATTGAAGACCGCCTTAAAAGCAAACGGAAAATCACCCATCCACGTCCAGGTCATGCCGACTTGGTTGGGGGCATTAAGTACCGTTTTGATGATTTGCGAAATTCTTTGGAGCGTTCATCTGCCCGTGAAACCACCATGCGGGTGGCAGTTGGGGCAGTAGCCAAACGCCTCTTGGCTGAGCTGGATATGGAAATTGCCAACCATGTCGTAGTCTTTGGTGGCAAGGAAATCGATGTTCCTGAGAATCTCACAGTTGCTGAGATTAAGGAAAGAGCTGCCCAGTCTGAAGTTTCTATTGTCAACCAAGAAAGAGAACAGGAAATCAAGGACTATATTGACCAAATCAAACGTGACGGTGATACCATCGGTGGGGTTGTGGAGACAGTCGTTGGAGGTGTTCCAGTTGGTCTTGGTTCCTATGTCCAATGGGACAGAAAATTGGATGCCAGACTTTCCCAAGCAGTTGTCTCTATCAATGCCTTTAAAGGGGTGGAATTTGGTCTTGGCTTTGAAGCTGGTTATCGTAAAGGCAGCCAGGTCATGGATGAAATTCTCTGGTCTAAAGAAGACGGCTATACTCGCCGTACCAACAATCTAGGGGGCTTTGAAGGTGGTATGACTAATGGGCAACCCATCGTTGTTCGAGGCGTGATGAAGCCCATTCCTACTCTCTACAAACCACTTATGAGTGTGGATATTGAAACCCATGAACCCTACAAGGCAACAGTCGAAAGAAGTGATCCGACCGCTCTTCCAGCAGCCGGTGTGGTCATGGAAGCCGTTGTGGCAACGGTTCTGGCACAAGAAATCCTTGAAAAATTCTCATCAGACAATCTAGAAGAATTAAAAGAAGCAGTAGCCAAACACCGAGACTATACAAAGAACTATTAAGGAGTTCCTATGGCAAAAACAATCTATATCGCAGGTCTCGGGTTGATCGGTGCCTCGATGGCCCTAGGCATCAAACGCAATCATCCAGATTATGAAATTTTAGGTTATAATCGTAGTCAAGCTTCGAGAGATATTGCCTTGAAAGAGGGCATGATTGACCGTGCAACAGATGATTTTGCCAGTTTTGCTCCTTTGGCAGATATCATCATTCTCAGCTTGCCAATCAAACAAACCATTGCTTTCATTAAGGAATTGGCCAACTTGGACTTGAAAGAAGGGGTCATTATTTCAGATGCCGGTTCGACCAAGTCAGCTATTGTGGATGCGGCGGAGAACTATTTGGCTGGCAAACCTGTTCGCTTTGTCGGGGCTCATCCCATGGCTGGTAGTCACAAGACAGGGGCTGCTTCTGCGGATGTCAATCTTTTTGAAAATGCCTATTATATCTTTACACCTTCAAGCCTGACAAGTCAGGACACGCTTGAGGAAATGAGGGACTTACTTTCAGGTCTTCATGCTCGTTTTATCGAGATTGATGCCAAGGAGCATGATCGTGTGACTTCTCAGATTAGCCATTTCCCTCATATTCTGGCTTCTAGTCTCATGGAGCAGACCGCGGTTTATGCTCAAGAACATGAGATGGCAAGGCGCTTTGCGGCAGGTGGTTTTCGAGATATGACTCGGATTGCGGAAAGCGAGCCGGGTATGTGGACCTCCATTCTCTTGTCCAATCGTGAAACTATTCTGGATCGAATTGCGGATTTCAAGGAGCGTTTGGATGAGGTTGGTCAGGCCATCAGCAAGGGAGATGAGGAGCAAATCTGGAATTTTTTCAACCAAGCGCGTGAGCAACGTCAGGCCATGGAAATCCATAAGCGTGGCGGTGTGGATAGCTCTTATGACCTCTATGTCGACGTTCCCGATGAAGAAGATGTCATCCTGAGGATTTTGGAACTGTTACGTGGAACTTCCTTGGTTAATATCCACATCAATGAGGAAAACCGTGAGGATATTCACGGGATCCTACAAATTTCATTTAAAAATGCTCAAGACTTGGAAAGAGCTGAGCATCTCATAACAGAAAATACCGACTACACAGTCGTCATCAAGTAAGGAGAAGAACATGTCAAATATTTACGATAGTGCAAACGAACTCAGTCGCGGTCTACGCGAATTACCAGAATACAAGGCTGTCAAAGCAGCTAAAGATGCTATTTCAGCAGATGCTGAGGCAAGCAAAATCTTTACAGAATATGTTGCTTTCCAAGAGGAAATTCAAAGACTGGCTCAGACAGGTCAAATGCCAGACGTTTCCTTCCAAGCTAAGATGGAAGGCTTTGGCAAGCAGATTCAGGGGAATAGCCTCTTGTCAGAATTCTTTACCAAGCAACAACAATTGGCCATTTACCTTTCTGACATTGAAAAAATTGTTTTCGAACCAGTTTCAGAATTACTAAAATAAGAAAATTATTTTGTTCATTACTTATAGGTATTTTCTTAAGCGTATGATTATTATTGGTAACTACTGTATTAGTTAGAGTTATTAGCGTGGTTCGTTTAAGAATGACTCTGGGGATGAATGCCTTTACTAATAAACAAAATACAAAACAAATTAAATAGGCTATTGAAAATCATAACTATAATACAAAACGAATTTGAAAGCTTATAACTGTTATTTTCAACTTCAATTGATAAGTTAGAAATTGTTGATGAGATAATAAATATAGAAACAATTATGAAAGAGATTGATTTTTATTATCGATAAATTTTAGTTAAATGATGAACAATAGAAAATAGGAAAAAATATGTCAAAAAAACTAATTGCTCTAATAGGAGTTACTGTAGGAATTATCTTCATCAGTATTATAGTGTTGACAGGTTCGTACAACAGTCTTGTTAGCAAAGATGAATCTGTGAAACAAGCAAACTCGAAGATTGAAGTTGCACTTCAACGTAGGGCTGACTTAATTCCAAATGTTGTAAATTCTGTAAAAGGATATATGAAGCACGAGGAGGACATCTTTACAAAGATTGCGGATGCTCGTTCTAAGATTGGATCAGGAAATAAAGAAACAAAAAGTGAAGGGGAGAGCGAATTAACGACTGCCATTTCCCGATTGCTAGTTGTTCAAGAAAATTATCCTGAGTTAAAAGCCGATACACAAGTGTCTTCTCTAATATCAGAACTTGAGGGAACTGAAAATCGTTTGTTCGTTGCTCGTAAAGATTACAACGATACTGCAACAGAATATAATAAGACCATTAGACGTTTTCCCACTAATATGATAGCTAGTTTGTTTGGTTTCCAAAGAGCTGAGTTAATTGAAGCAGAGAAAGATGCAAAGGTTGTCCCTAAAGTCAATTTAACTGATTAGTCTTGTGGGGTATCTCCTATGAAAAAGTTACTTTTACTCTTAATTACCCCTTTATTCTTTTTTATGCCTCTTGTTGCGGCTAATATAGCTATTCCAGATCGTCCTTTAAATGGTATTTACGATCCTAACGGTTATTTAACCACTAGTGTTGCAGAAACGTTAGAGAGTATGAATTCTGGAAGTGAAACCCAAGTAGGTATTTACATTGTAGATACTCTGGACGGTTTCAGTATCGAAGAGGTAGCCAATGAGGTTGCACGCAAATGGAAAGTTGGGAAACAAGATTCTAACAGTGGAATTTTAATTGCTATTGCTATAAAGGATAGGAAGTTTCGTATTGAAACATCCAACGAAGCAGCAATTTGGCTTACTGACTCTATGGCCAGTTCCTTACTAAATGATTCTAAGCCATACATGAAAGAAGGGAAATATACTGATGCCCTTAACAAAATTCTAGTAGGTATTTCTAAAGCGGAGTCTAGAAAAGCTGAAATCATAAACAAGACGGAGAATAATCGACTTCCAAAAAGCTATGAAAAATCATTAAAAAATAATGAAGGCTTTAGTAAGTACTTCGATTACATTCCGTTTCCGATATTGTTCTATCTGTTGTTCTTTCTTTTACTAAGTTTAGCAACGTGGATCAGGTACTTAAAAAGATGTCGCTTTTCTAAGTATGAGTACGAGGGAAAAGGGAAGCTGTATCCAGATTTTCCTGACTTTGTACCTAACGATACGTGGACTGAAGAACGTAAATCTGACTATAAAAAAAATAAGCGTTTAATTAGGTCTCAATATCAGTACGAAGGATATAATAAACTTTATCCAGACTCAAAAGGTTTTCTGCCTAATGATACTTGGACTGCATTACTTCTAGAAGCATACTACGCAGAAGTTGAAAGAAAGCACCTAGATAGGCTTAATCGCTCTCAATACTCTTATAATGGGAAGGGGAAACTCTACCCAAACGATAACGATTTTGTGAGGAATGATTCTTGGACTTCCGAGCTCACAAAAAGCTACTATGCTTCACAAAGAGTACAGTCAAGTTCTTATGGTAGATCAGATTCATATGATTCTGGTACTTCTAGTTCATCTTGGTCTTCAGATGATTGGGGTGGCGGTGGATTTGATGGTGGAGGCTCTTCAGATAGTTGGTAAATTGAAAATGAAAAGAATTGCTAAAATAAGAAAATAACTATCATAAAGTCAGAAATTTTTAAGGAATTTCTGGCTTTTTATGATAAAATAGGTAAAAGTATTGCAAGTATGAGGTCTAGTATGAAACTAAAAACAAACATTCGCCGCTTACACGGCAGTATCCGAGTTCCAGGTGACAAGTCTATCAGCCATCGTTCCATTATCTTTGGAAGTTTGGCTGAGGGTGAGACCAAGGTTTATGATATTCTGCGAGGTGGCGACGTTCTTTCGACCATGCAAGTCTTTCGTGACCTTGGTGTTGAGATTGAGGATAAAGATGAGGTTATTACCATTCAAGGTGTAGGTATGGAAGGCTTAAAAGCGCCCCAAAATGCCCTTGATATGGGAAATTCTGGAACTTCGATTCGCCTGATTTCAGGTGTTCTTGCTGGTGCAGACTTTGAAGTAGAAATGTTTGGAGATGACAGTCTTTCCAAACGTCCTATGGACCGTGTGACGATTCCATTGAAAAAAATGGGCGTCAGCATTTCGGGACAAACTGAGCGAGACCTGCCTCCTCTTCACTTAAAAGGGACGAAAAACCTCAAACCTATTCAGTATGAGTTGCCAATTGCCTCTGCCCAAGTCAAGTCCGCCTTGATCTTTGCGGCCTTGCAGGTTCAGGGGGAGTCTGTTATTATCGAAAAAGAGTGCACTCGTAATCATACTGAAGATATGTTGCAACAATTTGGTGGTCATTTAAGTGTGGATGGCAAGAAAATCACAGTCCAAGGACCGCAAAAATTGACAGGACAAAAGGTGGTTGTTCCAGGAGATATTTCCAGTGCAGCCTTTTGGCTAGTCGCAGCTTTGATTGTTCCAAATTCTCGTGTGGTGCTTAAAAATGTGGGCATCAACGAAACGCGTACTGGTATCATTGATGTCATTCGCGCCATGGGTGGAAAATTAGAAGTTACTGAAATTGACCCAGTCGCTAAATCTGCTACTTTGACTGTTGAGTCTTCTGACTTGAAAGGAACAGAGATTGGTGGCGCTTTGATTCCACGCTTGATTGATGAATTGCCAGTTATCGCTCTGCTTGCGACTCAAGCCCAAGGTGTAACAGTTATCAAGGATGCTGAGGAGCTCAAGGTTAAGGAAACAGACCGCATTCAGGTTGTGGCAGACGCTTTAAATAGCATGGGTGCGGATATCACACCTACAGCAGATGGAATGATTATCAAAGGGAAATCAGCCCTTCACGGTGCTAGAGTCAATACATTTGGAGATCACCGTATCGGTATGATGACAGCCATCGCAGCCCTCTTGGTTGCAGATGGAGAGGTGAAGCTTGATCGTGCAGAAGCCATCAATACCAGCTACCCTAGCTTCTTTGATGATTTGGAGAGCTTGATTCATGGCTAAGGTGTTATTAGGCTTTATGGGGGCTGGTAAATCGACTATTGCAAGAGGCTTGGACCCTAATTACCTTGATATGGATGCTCTGATAGAGAAGCGTTTAGGAATGTCCATTGCGGAATTTTTCGCGGAAAAGGGAGAAGAGGCCTTTCGTCAGATAGAATCAGAAATCCTAGCTGATTTACTACAAAGAGATCAAGTTGTGTCAACTGGTGGGGGAGTGGTCATTTCTCAGCGAAATCGTGATTTACTCAAGACCAATTCTGATAACATCTATCTGAAAGCTGATTTTGACACCCTATACCAACGCATAGCAGCTGATAAGGACAATCAGCGCCCGCTGTTTCTAAATAATAGCAAGGAAGAACTTGTAGCTATTTTCCAAGAAAGACAGACTTGGTATGAGGAAGTTGCCAGTCGGGTTTTGGATGTGACCAAGCTAAGCCCAGAGGAAATTATAGAGGAACTGAGATGAAAATTGCTTATCTAGGTCCCAAGGGATCATTTTCACACCACGTAGTGCAGACAGCTTTTCCTCAGGAGGAATTGCAGGCCTTTGCCAACATTACAGATGTTATTAAGGCCTATGAGCAAGGTTTGGTGGACTATTCTGTGGTGCCAGTTGAAAATTCTATCGAGGGTAGTGTTCATGAAGCCTTGGACTATCTTTTTCATCAGGCTCGCATCCATACAGTAGCAGAAATTGTTCAGCCCATTCACCAGCAGTTGATGGTGGTTCCAGGTCATACTAAGATTGAAAAGATTTTTTCTCATCCACAGGCTTTGGCTCAAGGAAAGAAATTCATCGATGAACAATATCCAGATGCCCAAATCGAGGTAACAGCTAGTACAGCTTATGCGGCTCGTTTTATTTCCGAACATCCAGACCAGCCCTTTGCAGCAATTGCGCCTAGAAGTTCTGCAGAAGAATATGGCTTAGAACTGATTGCTGAAGATATTCAGGAAATGGAAGCCAATTTCACACGTTTCTGGGTTTTGGGAGCTGAAGGTGCAACCATTCCCTTGCAAGCACAAACTGAAAAAATGAGTTTGGCCTTGACCTTGCCGGACAACCTTCCCGGTGCCCTCTACAAGGCTCTTTCGACCTTTGCTTGGAGAGGAATTGACCTGACAAAAATTGAAAGTCGTCCACTCAAGACAGCACTGGGTGAATACTTTTTCATTATCGATGTGGACTATGCCGATAAGAATCTGGTCCACTTTGCCCAAAAAGAATTAGAAGCGATTGGAATCCAGTATAAAGTAATGGGTGCCTATCCCATTTATCCAATATCAGACAATGGAAAGGAGAGAAGATGAGTAAAGAAAATCCTTTAAACCATCACGAGCAGTTACGTTATGACTATCTTTTTAAGAACATTCATTACCTCAATGAGCGAGAGAAAAAAGAGTTTGCTTACCTGCAAGGTAAGTTAAATATGGCTAGCAGTAGTAAAGCATCTCCAGAAATTCATCATGAAAATTACGATTTGGAAGAATCTTTCATGGAACCAGTCAATCAGTCTCCTCTTCCATCCTATGGTAACCGTAGTCGTGCAAAAAAATACCAGAAAAGTCATTCTCTTCCAAAGGTTAAGCCCAAAAAACGTAAGATTCGTTGGGGGCGCATTTTTGCAGGATTGCTTGCCCTTCTAGCCTGTGTCGGATTTGGCATGATCTTTATGTTCCTAAAAGGCTATTCAAATGCGGATCCAAATAAACCTGCCAATGCTAAGGCAGCTCAAGTAGAAGTTTTTCATGGTCAAGATACCAAGGATGGGGTCAATATTTTGATTATGGGGACGGATGGACGGATCGGTCAAAATAGTGCTGAAACAAGAACGGACTCTATTATGGTCTTAAACGTTGGTGGCTCAGATAAGAAAATTAAGCTGGTCAGCTTCATGCGTGATAACTTAGTTTATATTGATGGATATAGTAAGATTATCAATGGGAAGAAACAAACAGATAACAAGTTAAATGTAGCTTATGAACTAGGGGAACAAGAAGGCCAAAAAGGGGCAGAACTGGTTCGCCAAGTATTGAAAGATAATTTTGACTTGGACATTAAGTACTATGCCTTGGTTGATTTTCAGGCCTTCGCAACCGCTATTGACACTCTCTTCCCTGATGGGGTGACGATTGATGCCAAATTCTCAACCTTAGAAGGTCAACCTTTAACCGAAGCTACAGTCGGAGATGACTTGCATGCTACAGAAACAGAGTCTCCAACCCAGACTATCAAAGTTGGAAAACAACAGATGAATGGTTCAACCTTGCTCAATTATGCTCGCTTCCGTGATGATGATGAAGGTGATTACGGTCGTACCAAGAGACAACAGCAAGTGTTGACAGCTGTTCTGCAACAGCTCAAGGATCCAACTAAACTCTTTACTGGATCAGAAGCACTTGGTAAGGTCTTTGGGATGACCTCTACGAATGTTCCTTATAGTTTCCTACTGACCAATGGCTTATCCTTCCTAGATGGAGCGCAAAATGGTATTGAGAGATTAACAGTTCCAGAACTAGGTGATTGGGTAGATGCCTATGATGTCTATGGAGGACAGGCACTCTTAGTAGACCAAAATAAATATCAAACTAAACTTTCTCAGATGAGGATGAGATAGAATTATACAGGAAAAATCAAGGTTCGAATCACCAGTAAAATAGTGGTTTGAACTTTGATTTTTCTTAGTGTTTGATGGATTTTTAAGGCTTTTTTATGGTATAATAAAACGATATAACTCGTTATTGAATAGAAGAGGAGAGACATGAGTGATTTGAAAGCGATTCAGGCTCGTAGTCTGGAAATGGCTGAATATTTCGTCGCATTTTGTAAAGAACATGATCTGCTTTGTTATCTTTGTGGTGGAGGTGCTATTGGTGCCCTTCGAAACAAAGGTTTCATTCCTTGGGATGATGATCTAGATTTTTTTATGCCCCGTAAGGATTATGAAAAATTGGCAGAATTATGGCCTCGTTATGCAGATGAGCGTTATTTCTTGTCAAAGAGTAACAAGGATTTTGTCGATCGTAATCTTTTTATTACCATTCGTGACAAGGAAACCACCTGTATCAAACCTTACCAGCAGGATTTGAATTTACCACATGGTCTGGCTTTGGATGTTTTGCCTTTGGATTATTATCCGAAAAATCCAGCTGAGCGGAAAAAACAGGTTCGTTGGGCCCTCATCTATTCTCTTTTTTGTGCGCAAACTGTTCCAGAAAAGCATGGCGCACTTATGAAATGGGGGAGTCGCATTTTACTGGGTGTGACACCAAAATCTCTTCGTTATCGCATTTGGAAAAAAGCTGAAAAAGAAATGACCAAGTACAGTCTGGCTGAGAGCGATGGAATCACGGAGTTATGCTCTGGTCCTGGCTACATGAGAAACAAGTACCCAATCGCATCCTTTGAAGATAATCTCTTCTTGCCATTTGAAGAGACAGAGATGCCCGTTCCAGTCGGCTATGATGCCTATCTCAGCACTGCTTTTGGGGATTATATGACACCTCCACCAGCAGATAAGCAGCTACCACATCATGATGCTGTTATCGCTGATATGGATAAGAGTTATAGAGAGTACAAGGGAGAATATGGTGGCTAAGAAAAAAATCTTATTTTTTATGTGGTCTTTTTCTCTCGGAGGCGGTGCAGAAAAGATTCTTTCGACAATTGTTTCACATCTGGATCCCGAAAAGTATGATATTGACATTCTTGAAATGGAGCATTTTGACAAGGGATACGAATCTGTTCCCAAGCATGTAGGTATTTTAAAATCCCTTCAGGATTATCGCCAAGCCAGATGGATTCGAGCTCTTTTGTGGAGAATGAGAATTTATTTTCCAAGACTGACACGTCGCTTGCTGGTGAAAGATGACTATGATATTGAAGTTTCCTTTACCATTATGAATCCTCCACTTTTGTTCTCTAAAAGAAAAGAAGTCAAGAAAATCTCTTGGATTCATGGAAGTATCGAAGAATTTCTTAAGGATAGCTCCAAAAGAGAATCACATAGACGCCAGTTGGATGCTGCGGATACCATTGTAGGAATTTCAAAAAAGACCAGCAATTCTATCAAGGAAGTCTATCCAGACTATGCTTTGAAATTACAGACGATCTACAATGGATATGATTTTAAAAGTATTCTAGAAAAATCTCAATTGAAGATAAATATCGAGATTGCACCTCAAAGTATCTGTACTATTGGACGGATTGAGGAAAATAAGGGTTCTGACCGTGTAGTGGAAGTGATAAGGTTATTACACCAAGAGGGAAAAAACTATCATCTCTACTTTATTGGGGCTGGTGATATGGAAGAGGAACTCAAAAAACGCGTCAAAGAGTATGAGCTTGAAGACTATGTACATTTCCTTGGTTATCAAAAAAATCCTTACCAGTATTTATCTAAGATGAAAGTTCTCTTGTCTATGTCTAAACAAGAAGGTTTTCCTGGAGTGTATGTGGAGGCCTTGAGTCTAGGACTTCCTTTTGTCTCTACAGATGTTGGAGGGGCTGAGGAATTATCCCAAGAAGGTCGATTTGGACAAATCATTGAAAGCAACCAAGAGGCAGCTCGGGCAATTATTGACTACATGACTTCTGCCTCAAATTTTGATGTCAATGAGGCTAGCCAATTTATTCAGCAATTTACAATTGCCAAACAAATCGAACAAGTAGAAAAACTATTAGAGGAGTAGCATGGAAACTGCATTAATTAGTGTCATTGTGCCAGTCTATAATGTGGCACAGTACCTAGAAAAATCGATAGCTTCCATTCAGAAGCAGTCTTATCAAAATCTGGAAATCATTCTGGTTGATGATGGTTCAACGGATGATAGTGGAGTCATTGCCGATAGATTTTCTTTAGTTGATAATCGTATAAAAGTATACCACCGGAATAATGAAGGGCAATCGCAAGCACGAAATTATGGTCAGAGTCGTGCCAAAGGTAAATATTTAATTTTTATTGACTCAGATGATTATATCCATCCAGAAATGATTCAGAGTTTATATGAGCAATTAATTCAAGAAGATGCGGATGTTTCTAGCTGTGGTGTCATGAATGTCTATGCTAATGATGAGAGACCACAGTCAGCCAATCAGAATGACTATTTTGTCTGTGATTCTAAAGTATTCTTGAAAGAATATCTCATAGGTGAAAAAATACCAGGTAGTATCTGTAACAAGTTAATAAAAACTGATATTGCTAGACAGTTATCTTTTCCGAAAGGATTAATTTATGAAGATGCTTATTATCATTTTGATTTAATCAAGTTGGCTAAGAAATATGTGGTTAATACGAAACCCTATTATTATTATTTTCATAGAGGGGCAAGTTCTACAACAAAATCTTTTTCCGAGAAAGACCTTACTTGTATAGATGTATATCAATTGTTCTATGACTATGTAATTTCATGTTATCCAGAATTAAAAACTGAAGCGTTTTTTAGACTGTCTCATGCTTATTTTGTTGTTTTTGATAAAATGTTGTTGGATCACCAATATAAACAGTTTGAAGCCTATTCCCAGATTCATCGTTTTTTAAAAGGCCATGCCATTGCTATTGCTAAGAATCCTATTTTCCGTAAGGGGAGAAGAATTAGTGCTTTGGCTCTATTCATAAATATTTCCTTATACCGATTCTTATTACTGAAAAATATTGAAAAATCTAAAAAATTACATTAGAACGGGGGTGAGTAAGTGATTGATGGAAAACGATTATTATTTAGTTTGACCATAGTCAGTTATGCCTTGACGCTAGTAAGTGGAATTGTGTATCTATTTAATAATAACAATGTTAGCTTGCTTTCTACTTTATTGTTCCTACTGGTTAGTAGCTTAATTGCTTGTTGGAATGATATCAAGTATTACTTAATCCATTTTATTTTCTTTTTAACTATTTTTGTATTTCTAGTATCAAGGCCGACCATTGATTATTTTAGAGATGGTGCTTTGGATACCTATCATCCGATTGCCTATCGTTTTGCCTTTATAGTTGTCATGGTTTCGATTCTGGGCTTGACGACAGGAGGCATCCTGGCTCGTTATTTTATAGCTAGGAAGCAAATGAAAGTACCCAAGATAGGAAGTTCTCTAAAAGAAGTTTATATCAAGCGGTTGCGCTTTGTATCGCTAGGAGTTTTTCTTCTAACCTATCCATTCTATCTACTTCGGTTATTTGAACGGCTCTTGTATCGCTTGCAGACGTCCTACTATGCCTACTATGCAAATTTCGAAAGTAAACTGCCTTATTTTACCTACATCTTGTCTACCTTTACGGTCTATGCAATGTGTATGTATCTGGCAACTAAACCAAAGAAATGGCAGGCGACAGCAGTGTTGGTATCCTTCATTGTAGCCAACACCATTCATTTGGCGATCGGGACACGAAATCCCTTTATTTTAAGTATTTTATTTTCTTTTGTTTATTACTTTATGCGGGAGCAAACTGAAAAAGGAAAATGGATTGGGTTTAAAGAAAAGTTAGCGATTTTTGTCGGATCTCCTATTCTCATGTTAGCGATGGGAGTGCTCAATTATGTACGGGATAATGTCCAGGTTTCCCATACAGGTTTCTGGGATATCCTGCTTGACTTTATCTATAAACAAGGAACCAGTTTTGGTGTTTTGGCTCGAGGTTTTCTATTTAACAGTAGCCTACCTTACCGAGATTTACGCAATTTTACTTTTGGGCCTGTTATTGATTATTTTGCAAGGGGGAGTTTGGGAGCCATTTTCGGAGGAAAAGCCTTTGAACATACAACCAATAGTGTGGAACTAGCTATTGATAGTAATAGTTATGCCCATAATCTATCCTATCTTGTCTTGAACAAGGAATACTTGAAAGGACATGGTATCGGAAGTAGCTATATTATGGAGTTGTATACCGACTATGGTATGATAGGAGTCTTTCTACTTAGTCTCTTACTTGGTGTATTGTTTATAGCCATGTTGCAAGCAGCCTATCGCTCAAGAACAATCCTATTTGCCTTGTCTTTACTCATCTTGAATAATCTATTCTTTATGCCAAGAAGTAGCTTTTCAGAAAGTTTCTTCAGTTTATTTACAATGCAATTCTGGGGAATTGTTCTTGTGATTATATTCGTAGCAAAAATGCTTACTAAAGAAAACCAGTATCTACTAAACAAAGGAGAAAAAAATCATGTTTGAACATTATTCAGTAGCTGATTTATTTGCGAATCTTTACAAAAAACGAAAAGCAAATATTCTAGCTCTTATCACTTTATTTGCTATCATTGCTGTACCATTTACAATTAAAGCAGTTAAGAATAAAAACACTGTCAAAGACACAACAAGTTATTCAACTTATATCAGCTATAAAATTACACCTCCGGAAGATTCAGCCAAAACGATTTTGAATCATCAAATTGGTGGGTATAGTGATTTTTATGGGAAATTAATTGAAGGGAATTTAAATGGAGCTTATCTTTTCAATGATGTAGAACCGAGTGAGTTGAAAAAAATTGCCAGTGAATTGGATACGACAGAGTCAACCTTGAAAAATTCTACAAGCGACTATTGGTGGAAAAAATTGACCGTCTATTATATGATTGACGATGCAGGGGTTGGTGTGAAAATTTTGACACCAAGTAAAGACGCCAATGACTTGTTAGAGAAAAAGATTGATGCACTGGTTGATAAATTTAAAAATACCTATGCAAACGTGAAAATTGAAAAATTGGAAACCATCAACTCTAAAGAATTGAACGCAAACGGTGAGACAGCGCTTGGATTAAATGTGAAGAATCTGCTTCTTCGTTTAGCAATTATTGGAGTTGTCTGTGTGATTTTGGTTGTGATGGGAAATGTATTGGTTTATCTCTTTAACCCAACAATCAATAGAGCAAGTGATTTTTCTCAATATCAAATTGATTTTGTGACAGAGATTACAACAATGGCTAATCTAGCAGATGTCTTGTCATACAAAAACTCTGGTCAAGAGTTGACTATCGTTAGCTCAAATAAAGCTATCCTAGATAAATTGAAACAAAATCAAGAGGTTTTAAAAGGAATTCATTTTGTAGATTTACAGGACGTACCATCTCTTTTAGAAAGAGATACAGTCCTTCTTGTTGAAGAATACGGAGTAACTCGTTATAAGAAATTTGAGCAAAGTCTTCAAATTCTTCGAAACTTAAATCGTTCTATCCTCGGTGTAGCAACCTTTAAATTATAAGCATTCTGATATATTATGTATTAAAAGTTGGACAAGAGGTTTGCTTTTGAGGCCCTATAATGTTTGTAGCGGGTAAATCCCCTATATATATTATGGAGCCTATTTTGTTGTCTTGCTTGAAAATCGGGTAGTCACTAAGACTTCTTTAGTAAAGAAAAATTAACAAATCCGATATATTTTTAACCAAAAGAATGGTAAGAAGCTAATTGAAAAGACTTCTATGATAGATATCAATCATTAACATTCAATTTTTTTACAACAATCATACTGCAACTAAATAATTAAGTCTCTGACAATTTTGTATTGTCAATCCCAACTGGAGTTATTTGTTTTTTATGATATAGTTTGCCTTGATTCAAGTCCAATAAATTTTATTTGAAACGCTCAAAAAGTTAGTTTTTAATCTTAAATATTGAGGGATTTGAGTTCTAAAAATGATCAAGAATAAGTAAAAACTAGTTGTTAAAAACAAAAGGCTTATTTTAGCTAACTTTATGATATAATGAAAAACGAGGTAAATTGAATGAAAAGTATAAAATTAAATGCTCTATCTTATATGGGAATTCGTGTCTTAAATATTATTTTTCCCATCCTAACTGGAACCTATGTCGCGCGTGTCTTGGACCGAACTGACTATGGTTACTTCAACTCAGTTGACACTATTTTGTCATTTTTCTTGCCCTTTGCGACATATGGAGTTTATAACTACGGTTTGCGAGCTATCAGTAATGTCAAGGATAACAAAAAAGATCTTAATAGAACCTTCTCTAGTCTTTTTTATTTGTGCATCGCTTGTACGATTCTGACCACCGCTGTCTATGTCCTTGCCTATCCTCTCTTCTTTAATGATAATCCAATCATCAAAAAAGTCTACCTTGTTATGGGGATTCAACTCATTGCCCAGATATTTTCAATCGAATGGGTCAATGAAGCTCTGGAAAATTACAGTTTTCTTTTTTACAAGACTGCCTTCATCCGTATTCTGATGCTGGTCTCTATTTTCCTGTTTGTCAAAAATGAACACGATATTGTTGTCTATACACTTGTAATGAGTTTATCGACATTGATTAACTATCTGATTAGTTATTTTTGGATTAAAAGAGACATTAAGCTTGTTAAGATTCACCTAAGTGATTTTAAACCGCTCTTTCTCCCTCTTACGGCTATGTTGGTCTTTGCCAATGCCAATATGCTCTTTACTTTTTTGGATCGTCTCTTCCTCGTTAAAACAGGGATTGATGTCAACGTTAGTTACTATACCATGGCTCAGCGAATTGTGACCGTTATAGCTGGGGTTGTAACAGGAGCTATCGGAGTGAGTGTACCTCGTCTCAGTTACTATTTGGGTAAAGGAGACAAAGAAGCCTATGTTTCTCTGGTTAACAGAGGAAGTCGAATCTTTAACTTCTTTATCATTCCACTCAGTTTCGGACTCATGGTTTTAGGACCAAATGCTATCCTACTTTATGGTAGTGAAAAATATATCGGAGGCGGTATCTTAACCTCTCTCTTCGCTTTTCGTACGATTATCCTGGCACTGGATACCATTCTTGGTTCTCAAATTCTCTTTACAAATGGCTATGAAAAACGAATCACAGTCTATACAGTCTTTGCAGGATTACTCAATTTGGGCTTAAATAGTCTCCTCTTTTTTAACCACATCGTGGCTCCTGAATACTACTTACTGACAACTATGCTATCAGAGGCCTCTCTACTTGTTTTCTATATCATTTTCATCCATAGAAAACAGCTCATCCACTTAGGACATATCTTTAGCTATACCGTTCGATACTCGCTCTTTTCACTTTCCTTTGTAGGAATCTACTTCCTTATTAATTTCTTGTATCCTGTGGATATGGTCATTAATTTGCCATTTTTGATTAATACTGGTTTGATTGTCTTGCTATCAGCCATCTCTTATATTGGACTACTTGTCTTCACCAAAGATAGCATTTTCTATGAATTTTTAAACCATGTCCTAGCCTTAAAAAATAAATTCAAAAAATCTTAGGAGTTTAAAATGAAACAACTTAGCATTGAAGATGCCAAACAAATTGAATTAGAAATTTTGGATTATATTGATACTCTCTGCAAAAAGCACAATATCAACTATATTATTAACTACGGTACTCTGATTGGGGCGGTTCGACATGAGGGCTTTATTCCTTGGGACGACGATATTGATTTATCCATGCCTCGAGAAGACTACCAACGATTTATTACCATTTTCCAAAAGGAAAAAAGCAAATATAAGCTCCTATCCTTAGAAACTGATGAGAACTACTTTAACAACTTTATCAAAATAACCGACAGTACGACTAAAATAATCGATACTCGAAATACAAAAACCTATGATTCTGGTGTCTTTATCGATATTTTCCCTATGGATCGCTTTGATGATCCTAAGGTCATTGATACTTGTTATAAACTGGAAAGCTTCAAACTTCTATCTTTCAGTAAACATAAAAATATTGTCTATAAGGACAGCCTTCTGAAAGATTGGATACGAACAGCCTTTTGGTTGCTCCTTCGACCTGTTTCTCCTCGTTATTTCGCACATAAAATCGAGAAAGAAATTCAAAAATATAGTTGTGAGAATGGGCAGTACATGGCTTTTATCCCTTCTAAATTTAAGGAAAAGGAAGTCTTCCCAAGTGGTACCTTCGATAAAACAATCGATTTACCCTTTGAGAATTTAAATCTTCCCGCACCTGAAAAGTTTGATACTATTTTGACACAATTTTACGGAGATTATATGACCTTACCACCTGAAGAAAAACGCTTCTACAGTCATGAATTTCATGCCTACAAATTGGAGGATTAGGATGCAATATTTAGAAAAAGAAGAAATTAAAGAAATTCAACTAGCCCTGCTAGACTATATTGATGAAACTTGTAAGAAACATGATATTCCTTATTTTCTAAGTTATGGAACCATGCTTGGAGCTATCCGCCACAAAGGTATGATTCCATGGGATGATGATATTGATATTTCTCTCTATCGTGAAGATTATGAGCGTTTACTGAAGATTATTGAGGAAGAAGATCATCCTCGCTATAAGGTTCTTTCTTATGACACCTCTTCTTGGTACTTCCATAATTTTGCATCGATTTTAGATACTTCTACCGTTATCGAAGACCATGTTAAGTACAAACGTCATGACACCAGTCTCTTTATCGACGTCTTTCCAATTGATCGATTTACAGATTTGAGCATTGTCGACAAGAGTTATAAGTATGTGGCCCTTCGTCAACTAGCTTATATCAAAAAATCACGCGCAGTTCACGGTGACAGCAAATTAAAAGATTTTCTTAGATTATGTAGCTGGTACGCTCTCCGATTTGTCAATCCGAGATACTTCTATAAGAAAATAGATAAGTTAGTTAAGAATAGTGTTGTAGAACAGCCGAAATATGAGGGAATGGTTGGAGTTGATAAAGAGGGAATGAAGGGTGTTTTCCAAATAAATACTTTCAAAGAGTTAATCTTAACAGAGTTTGAGGGAAGAATGTTACCAATTCCTAAAAATTATGATGTCTTTTTAACCCAGATGTATGGGGATTATATGACACCACCATCAAAGGAAATGCAAGAATGGTATAGTCATAGTATTAAAGCTTATCGCAAGATAGAGAAGTAGCACAGGCTTATAAGAGAGCGAATCTTTTGGTTGTTTATTTTGGAAAATCAGGACAGTACAATTCATATACAAAGCTTGATATGAAAATGGGTTAAAATTATGTTTTATAGAAATGATAAAGGAAAGTGTGACATACAATGAAGAATTTAAAGAAAAGAAAATTAATATTATTTATCTTTCTCATATGCACTTTAATTATAGCTACCAAATTATCTTCAGTCGATGCGGATACCATTTCCGCAGGGGATGGTAATCGAATCCATTTTATTAATTTAAAATCTAAGTCAGGGAGTGATGCTATTCTATTAGAAAGCAGGGGACACTTTGCTTTAATTGATATGGGTGAGGATTATGATTTCCCAGATGGAAGTAACCCACGTTATCCAGATAGGTGGGGAATAACCATGGACAATGACCAAGTTTTAGAGGATCGATTGTTCCGTCATTTGAAACAAGTTGGTGTTGAAAAGCTAGATTTTATCTTGGGTACTCATGTCCACAGTGATCATATTGGTTCTGCTGATGAGGTACTAAAACATTATCCTGTTGATAGATTTTATCTAAAAAGATACGCTGATGAACGTATTACAACAAAATGGAGGTTGTGGGACAATCTTTATAATTACGATAATGCTGTAAAGACTGCTACTGAACGTGGTGTAAAATTAATACAAGATATCTCAGATAAAGATAGTCATTTTACTTTAGGTGACATGGATATTCAGCTGTATAACTATAAAAATGAGTATGATAGCAACGGAAATCTAAAAAGGGTATTTGATGACAATTCTAACTCAATTGTAGCAGTTGTGAAAGTAGCAGGTAAGAGAATCTATCTTGGTGGAGACTTGGATAATGCTGAGGGAGCAGAAGATAAGTTAGGTCCTGTAATTGGTAAAGTAGACATGATGAAATGGAATCATCACTATGATGCTAACATTTCTAATACAGTTAACTTTATTAATAATTTATTACCAAGTATTGTTGTTCAGACAAGTGGATCAGATATTAATCGTGAATCTACTAGGACTCTACTACGAGAAAAGAATATAAAAATAGTAAAAGCTTTTAGTCATACAAAAGATGCGACTGTTTTTGATATAGATGAAGAAGGGTTTACTGATGTTTCGAAAGTTTTCCCCGATATACCGACGGTTAGAGAAAAATGGTATAAAGAAGAAGGTTACTGGAAATATCGCTTGTTCGATGGAGAAATGACGATTGGTTGGCGAAAAATAGACGGTGTTTATTATTTCTTTAATGGACAAGGACAAATGCAAGCTGGAAAATGGTTGCATTTGAAAGATTCTAGAGAAAAGCTTGATGGAAATTGGTATTACCTAAACAACAATGGAGGCATGCAAGAAGCCGGTTGGTTTAAGAAAGACGGTTTTTGGTACTATATTACCTCTACAGGGGCTCGGAAATATAATGAATTAGTGGAAATTTCTGGACAAAAATATTTATTTGATAAAGAAGGAAAAATGTTAACAGGATTGCACGAGTTTAACGGCAAAAAAATGTTCTTTGCTAGTAATGGCGCCCTTCAATCTAATGGTAAACCTTCTAGTTGGAAAAAAGTGTTAGGAAAATGGTATTATTACGATGAGAATGGAGTCCCTTCACTTAGTAAAAAAATTATAAATGGAACAACTTATTTCTTTAATCAAGAAGGTGTGATGCAGACTGGCTGGGTTTCTGTCAATGGAAAATGGAACTATTATACAGAATCTGGAGCAATGAAAACTGGCTGGATTAAAGATAAAGATATATGGTATTATTTGGACAAAGATGGTATCATGTTAACCGGAAATCAAGAAATCAGTGGAATTCGTTACTATCTAAACACAAGTGGAGCGATGCAAATTGGTTGGAAATTAATGGATAAGAACTGGTATTACTATTCAAGTTCTGGTGCGATGAAGATTGGCTGGGTTAAGGATAATGAAAAATGGTACTATTTGGACAAAGAAGGTATCATGCAGACTGGTGCCCATACGATTAGTGGATTGCGTTATTTTTTGAGTACAAGTGGAGCCATGCAGACTGGTTGGCAGAAACTTGAGGAGAACTGGTATTTTTATTCTGATTCAGGAATTGGTCAAACAGGTTGGCTAAAAGATCATGATAAGTGGTATTATCTTGAAGCTAAGGAAGGCACTATGTTGGTTGGCCTCAATCAAGTAGATGGCAAGCAATATTACTTTAGTGCGTCTGGAGCCATGCAGACTGGCTGGAAATGGTTTGATAATCATTACCGTTACTTTGAATCAAATGGAGCCATGAAAACTGGTTGGATAAAAGACAAAGGCGTCTGGTATTATCTAAATCCTGAAGATGGCATTATGTTGGTTGACCTCAATCAAGTAGATGGCAAGCAATATTACTTTAGTGCGTCTGGAGCCATGCAGACTGGCTGGAAATGGTTTGATA